>CANPVN010000012.1 GCA_947581755.1 uncultured Clostridia bacterium
CAACCGAAAACCAATAAAAGGCATATTGTCGTTACGGACAATATCTTGATCAAACGTTTCATTTCTTTTCTCCTTTTGTCTTGGATAAGCCTATTATAAAACTTTTGCAAATTCGCTGTCAATTGATTAAACAACACTTTTGTCGAAAATGTTGCTAATATTACAAAATGGACACTTTTTGTATAGCAAAACATCAACATTTTGGTTTGTGTGGAAAATTTTATCAAATTTCCGCTTGACATATTTCTCAAATATGATAAAATAATATATGTAACAGATTAAAAGGCTTTCGAGTGTAAATATTATCATAAATATCATAAGGAGAAAAAGGCAATGAAAAAGAGGTTATTGAGGCAGATCGGAATTATTCTTTTTCTGTTCGGGTTATTCTCTTTTGCGGGGTGTTCGGGAGAGCCGATACGGTTGACGGCTCCGAGCAATTTCAGAATGGACTTCGGTATTCTGTATTGGGACGGAGACGAAAATGCCTCGGAATATGTGTTGTTTATAGACGATAAGGAATATAAGACGCAAGAGACTCATTATAATTTTTCCTTTCTGGAAGAGGGCGAATATGACGTAAGCGTGATAGCGATAGGCAAAGGACGCTATATCGACTCCGATCGCGCCGATTATTATATGCAAAAAGAACCTGTGCCACAGGCGGGGTATGATGAAACGGGATATTTGTATACTCTTCTCGACGACGGCACGGGATACGAAGTATCGAGAGGAGAATTTCAATTTTCCGCTATGCCCGAATTTATAGAGATACCCGACTTTTATGCAAACCTGCCCGTAAAACGCATAAAGGATTACGGATTTTCTACATCGAAAGATAAGTATGCTTTTCTTGATCAAAATGTAAATAAAACCACGAAGTCGGTAAAATTGCCGACTTATCTGGAATCCATAGGGAAAGAAGCCTTTATGTGTTGCATAAATCTCGAAGCCGTCGATATTCCCGATATGGTGACGGAATTGGGTAATAACGCTTTTAATCAATGTTTTTCTTTGACGCGAGTGAAACTGTCGAAAAACCTGAAGATTATTCCGTATCAATGCTTTAGGGATTGCAATATTAAAGAAATCGAGTTTCCCGAAGGTCTCGAAGAAATTCAAGGATCCGCATTCTGCGGAATGTATGCAGAATCCCGTCCCATCCTTCCCACTGATTTCGGCGGCGGACCACACGAGCAAAAGTGGCTTCCCGAAAGGCAGACGCAAGAAAATCTTACGAGCGTTGTTATTCCAAAATCCGTAAAGTATATAGGCGATTCTGCGTTCAAAGGCTGTGTCAATCTATCGGATATTACGATTCTTTCCGATAATCTCGAATATTTGGGGACTTCGGCTTTCGGAGACAACGGGGTATATTTAGATAGCATTGGTTTTGAGATACGTCCTACGGCTTGGTATAAGGCACAGCCCGACGGGTTAATGTATTTGAGGGATGATTTGATATACTCATTTAAGGGTGATGACACGAGTGTAAAAAAAATAGTCGTTCCCGACAATGTGAAATATATCGCATCGAGCGCATTCAGATATATGTCCGCTCTCGAAGAGTTATATATTCCCGACGGTGTTAAACTTTTGGGTAAACTTATTTGTTCCTATAAAAATTTGAAATCGGTAAGACTTCCTTCGGATTTGGACGCTATTCCCGAAAGAATGTTTATCGGTTGCGCAAGTTTGACGCATGTAGATATACCCGAGACGGTAAAATCAATAGGGCAATACGCTTTTTCTATGTGCAGTTCTCTTGAGAGCGTAACACTGCCGTCTGGCTTGGAGAGGATAGATGACAATGCTTTTTCGGAGTCGGGGATTTCCGAGATAAGGATACCGCATTCCGTAAAGTATATCGGAGAATTTATTTTTGCAAAATGCGCAAATCTCAAGAGTATTTATTACGAGGGAACCGCGCAAGAATGGATGATATTGATAGAAGAAAACAATGCCGAAGATAATTTTGCCAAAGACGCCACCGTTTACTTTGCCAAAGACACAATCGATTAATAATAATCCAACCTTATAAAAAAACCAACCCAAAAAAATTCACCTTGTTGACGAGGGCATAAATCTGCTAAATTTTTACAAAAAGTTATTACAGATATTGAATTCCCGAAAAAAATGTGTTATACTATATTAAAGGAGAGTCTATGACTATCGACGCGGAACGATTTATAACGGGAAACGAGAGTAGGGCTTACGGGTACCTCGGGTGTGAATTTAAGGGTGAGACTGCCGTTTTTACGGTATGGGCGCCCAAAGCGGACAGAGTCAAATTGACGGGGGATTTCTGCGATTGGAAGGGACTCGACATGGTAAGGACGGGAGAATTTTGGCGTATCGAAACCAAGGCGAACCTCGGAGACAGATATAAATACGAGATAACGGGCGACAACGGAACGCGCTTAAAGGCGGATCCGTTTGCTTTTTATAACGAGACGGAAGGCAAGACCGCAAGTATAGTTTTCGATAAGGCTGCGATAAAAGTCAACGATGAAAAGTATCAAAGGCAAAAGAAAGCGCCTTATCATCGACCCGTCAATATTTACGAAGTACATATAGGTTCCTGGCGTAGGGATAACGGCGCATACTATAATTACAGGAGATTTGCCGACGAATGCGCGCGATATATGCGCGACTGCGGCTATAACTATATAGAGTTGATCGGGATTTCGGAACATCCCTTCGACAGATCCTGGGGTTATCAGGTCACGGGTTATTTTTCTCCCACCGCGCGTTACGGTACGCCTTTGGATTTTGCCTATATGGTCGAGAAGTTCCATTCCTTCGGCATAGGCGTTATTCTCGATTGGGTGCCGGGGCATTTCCCCAAAGACGAGTTCGGACTTATCGAGTTCGACGGCGGCAATTTATTCGAGCTTGACGACGAACTTATGAAGGAGCACCGAGAATGGGGTACGCGCTGTTTCGATTACGGCAAGGGCGGAGTCCGATCTTTTCTTATATCTTCGGCAATGATGTGGTTCGACGTTTATCACATTGACGGATTGCGGGTGGACGCCGTTGCAAGTATGCTGTATCTCGATTATGACAGGAAGGAATTTCATCCCAATATATACGGCGGAAACTACAACCTCGAGGCGATAAATTTTTTACGACAACTCAATTCTTCGGTATTCGCCGCTCATTCCGACGCGCTTATGATAGCGGAAGAGTCCACCGCCTTTCCTCTCGTGACGGGAAGAACGGACAAGGGCGGTTTGGGATTCAATTACAAGTGGAACATGGGCTGGATGAACGACACTCTCGATTATATCTCTTACGAGCCGATATACAGACAGTATCATCACGACAAATTGACTTTCTCGATGACTTACGCTTTCAGCGAAAATTACATATTGCCCATTTCGCATGACGAGGTGGTTTACGGCAAAGGCACGCTTCTGTCACGGCAAAAGGGAAATTACGAACAGAAGTTTGCGGGTTTTCGTCAGACTTTGGCATATATGTACGCTTTTCCCGGGAAGAAACTCGTTATGATGGGCACCGAGAACGCTACTTTCGACGAGTGGGACTATTCCAAAGAGTTATTCCGAGGTATTCTCGACTATCCCGAACACGCCAAGAGCGCGGAGTTCGTGAAAAGCCTCAACAAATTGTATCTTCATACCGCGGCGCTTTACAGCCTGGACGACAGTTGGAAGGGGTTCGAGTGGGTCGTCGTGGACGACAACAAAGCCAACGTCATCGCCTTTATACGCAAGGATAAGCGCGGAGGACGGTTGTTGGCGATATTCAATTTTTCTCCCGTAGCGCGCGATAAATATTATTTTCCGCTTGACTGCGAATGTGAGTTGATCCCCGTACTTAAGAGCGCGGAGGGCGTTACTCGACCCGACGACGTCGTTTACGGAACTATCAAGGAACGGGACGGACGAGATTATTTGGTATATGACCTCGGGAGTTTCGAAGCGTCATACTTCAAAATAAAAAAAGCACCTTTGAAAAGGAGAGTAAAATGAGAAAAAAGAAATGTATAGCAATGTTGCTTGCGGGAGGACAGGGTACAAGACTCTATGCGCTCACCTCGAATATAGCCAAACCTGCGGTGTCGTTCGGCTCCAAGTACAGGATAATAGATTTCACATTGAGCAACTGCGCCAATTCCGATATAGATACCGTGGGAATATTGACTCAGTATCGTCCGCTCATACTCAACGAGTATATAGGCAACGGAGAACCGTGGGATCTTGACAGGACGGACGGCGGAGTACATATACTTTCTCCTTATCAGGCAAAGGGCGAAAACCGTTGGTACAAGGGCACTGCCGACGCAATAAAACAGAACCTCGAATTTCTGACTCAATTCGATTCCGACCATGTGCTGATATTGTCGGGTGACCATATATACAAGATGGATTACTCTCTCATGCTCGACGCGCACATAGCCGCCGACGCGGACTGCACGATAGCCGTTATAGACGTAGAGCAAAAAGACGCGAGCCGTTTCGGAATAATGGAATACGGAGACGATATGCGTATCGTGGGCTTCGAGGAAAAACCCAAAGAGCCGAAATCCAATCACGCCTCTATGGGAGTGTATATCTTCAAAAAAGACGCGCTTGTGGAAGAACTCATCAAAGATTCCTTAGACAAGACGAGTACGAACGACTTCGGAAAGGATATAATTCCCAAAATGCTCGCCCGAAAAAAGCGAATGTTTGCATATAAATTCAAGGGATATTGGAAAGACGTGGGGACGGTTACTTCTCTGTGGGAAGCGAATATGGACTTGCTGGGCAGCGAACCCGCGATGGATCTGTACGGCGCGGACAAAATCTATTCGAGGAACGAGTCTTATCCGCCGCTGTATGTAGCAAAAGACGGCTCTATGAAAAACAGTCTTGCCACCGCGGGCTGCAAGGTGTACGGCAGAGTGGAAAACTCGGTACTCAGCGAGGACGTTTATATAGGAAAAGGCAGTGTAATTCGCAACAGCGTCATAATGCGCGGCACGCATATAGGAGAAAATACCGTTATCGATTACGGAATGATAGACGAATATGCGCATATAGGCAACGGCGTTAAGATAGGAGACGAAAACTCGGGGAAGGATAAAATCGCGCTTATAGGCAGAGGAAAACTCATTCCCGACAACGAGAAAATCGCATCGGGAGCAATAGTGGAGGAAGAAGCATGAAAAACGCAATGGGTTTGATTTTCGGAAATATTCACGAGAAAGAACTTCCCGAGATGACTGCGGGCAGGACTCTCGGAAGCCTTCCTTTCGGCGGGAGATTCCGCCTTATAGACTTCGCGCTTTCCAACATGTCCAACAGCGGCATAGAAAAGATAGGCATAATCACGAAAAGCAATTATCAATCGCTTATGCGTCACGTGGGAAGCGGCAAAAGTTGGGACTTGTCACGAAAGAACGGCGGAGTATTCTTCTTGCCGCCCTTCGGCAGCGGCTCGGGAGGCGCCTATTCTTCGCGTTTCGAGGCGTTGACTTTCAATAAGGACTTTATACAAAAATCCGACGAAAAATATCTTGTGATGAGCGATTGCGACAACGTTTGCAACATAGATTTCGATAAAGTCATTAAATTTCATTCCGACCGCAACGCGGATATAACCGTCATATATCGCAAAAAGACCATTATGCCTCACGACGTCAAAAAACGCATAACTTTTACTTTGGACGACGACGGAAAAGTTATCGAGGCAAAACACAAGATAATGCCCACGGGCGTACATAATATCTATACCAATATGCTTGTGGTAAACAGAGCGTTGCTCATTTCTCTCTTGTCGGGAGAGTCGGACGTTCCCATAACGAGTTTCTCTTCCGATGTGATAGTGGGCGGTGTGGGCGATTATGCCATTTACGGATACGAGTTGGAAGGCTATTTTGCGGGGATAGACAGTATGGCGAATTACTTCAAACACTCTATGGAGTTGCTTGACGAATCCAATCGCGACGCATTATTCGACAATAACGGCGCAAGAATAAGAACGAGAGTACGCGACAGCGCGCCTTGCAAGACGGGAATGAACGCCGAGATAAGCAACTCTATCATCGCAGACGGCTGTAAAGTGGACGGAGTCGTCGAGAACAGTATTCTGTTCAGAGGCGTAGAAGTCCAAAAGGGCGCGGTGGTACGCAATTCCATTCTCTTTCAACACACCGTCGTCGAAAGCGACAGTCGATTAAATTGCGTCATAAGCGATAAAGATTGCCGCATATTGGAAGGAAGAGTACTGTCGGGACACAGTACCGCGCCGTATTTTATAAGAAAAGGAAATATAATATAATTGTCGATAAGAAAAGGAGAAATTATGGAAAAGAAAACAAAAATTTTATTTGTAAGTTCCGAGGTTCAGCCCTTTTGCGGAACGGGCGGACTCGGTGATGTAATGGGCTCTTTGCCTCATGCTCTCAACGCAACGGGAAAAGCCGAGGTGCGTGTGGTATTGCCGCTCTACGAGAGCATGGCGGGCGAGTACAAGAACCAACTCAAATTCGAATTCAGTCTCGAGGTGCCTGTCTCCTGGCGAAAACAATATTGCGGAGTATTCAGTCTGAGGAAAGAAAACACCGTGTATTATCTTATAGACAACGAGTATTATTTCAAACGCTACAATTTGTACGGCTATTACGATGACGGCGAGCGTTTTACTTTCTTTTCCCGCGCTGTACCCGAGATCCTCGACAAACTCGATTTTATGCCCGACGTTATTCATTGCCATGATTGGCACACCGCGCTCGTTCCCGTTTATATGAAGTTGTTCTATTCTTCGCGCTATCCATCGGTAAAGACGGTGTTTACCATTCACAACATAGAGTATCAGGGACAGTTCCCGCTCGGCATAGGCGAGGATCTTTTGGGAATAAGCAATCATGATATAGGCATACTCGAGTACGGCGGCTGTATCAATTTCATGAAGGGCGGCATAGAGGCTTGCGACGCGCTTACCACCGTAAGTCCCACTTACGCGTTGGAACTCACCGAGCCGTATCACGCCTACGGACTCGACGCGATAATAAGACGCAACAAAGGCAAAATGACGGGCATTATGAACGGCATCGACGAACATCTTTTCGATCCCGCGACAAATCCTTCGTTGTTTTTCAATTACGATTCGAGTTGTTTCGAAAAGAAAGTTCTCAACAAGACGGAACTGCAGAAAATGGTGGGCTTGCCCGTGGACAAGAATATCCCGCTCATAGGCATGGTTACGAGGCTTGCGGCGCATAAGGGACTCGAATTGTTGAAATTCGCGCTTCACGATATTTTGAAAAGCGACGTTCAGCTTGTGCTTTTGGGCACGGGAAGTCCTTCTTTGGAGGATTATTTCAGGCATATTCAAATGGAATTCGACAAGAGAATAAGCGCAGTCATCGCCTATAACAAGGACTTGTCGCAAAAGATCTATGCGGGAGCCGATCTGTTCCTTATGCCTTCAAAGAGCGAGCCTTGCGGACTCAGTCAGATGATAGCCTGCAAATACGGTACCTTGCCGATAGTACGCGCTTGCGGCGGACTGAAAGATTCCATAAAAGACATAGACGGCGGAGACGGCATAGGCTTCGTGTTTGAGAATTTCGATGTGCTTGCGCTCAACAACACCGTGGACAGAGCGATCAAACTGTACAATAACGACAGAGCGACTTTCGAAGCGGCGGCAAAAAGAGCGATGGGAACCGATTTTTCCTGGAATAAGAGCGCAAACGCATATATCGCGCTCTACGACCGCATAATCGAAAAATAACGCAAGTAAAAAAAAGAGATAACCAAAGGAGAGGGGATTTTGGAAAATTTAACGCTTACGGAATTCAAAGAGATGATTTCGGATAGCCTCACTCGTTATTTTGCCACGAGTTTGGGGAGCGCTACCGTAGTTCAACTCTATAAGGCGACGGCTATAACTTTGCGCGATATTTTACTCAGGAAAAAGCAGCGTAACAATGCCGAAGTCGTCAAAAAAGGACTCAAACGCGTATATTATCTGTGCATGGAGTTTTTGTTGGGACGTTCGTTGAAGAACAATCTTTACAATCTGGGACTCACGGACTTCATGCGCGAAACGCTTAAAAGTACGGGATATACTCTCGAGGAACTGTACGAGACGGAATCCGACGCAGGTCTCGGCAATGGCGGCTTGGGAAGATTGGCGGCGTGCTATATGGACGCGCTCGCTTCGCTTTCTTATCCCGCGATGGGCTTTTCTTTGCGCTATGAGTACGGACTTTTCAAACAGAAGATAGTCGAAAACAATCAAGTGGAACTGCCCGACGAGTGGCTCGGCACGGGCGAAGTTTGGCTTATGGCAAGAAGCGACAAGCAATTCAGCGTACGGTTGGGCGGCACGGTAAAGACGGAAAGCAGAGAGGGCAGACTGTGCTTTACGCACAGCGGCGGACAAGTTCTCGAGGCGATCGCTTCGGACTATATGGTAAGCGGCTATGACAGCAAGAGCGTCGGAGTCATAAGACTGTGGAGAGCGGCGGCAAAGAAGCAATTCGATATGCAATCCTTTTCGCAAGGCGATTATCTTTCCGCGCTTGCGGCGCAGAACGAAGCCGAACTCATAAGCAAGGTATTGTATCCTTCCGACGAGCATTACGAGGGAAAGCAACTGCGTCTGTCTCAGCAATATTTTTTGGTGAGCGCAAGTCTGCAAAGCATACTCGCGGATCATTTGAGATTGTACGAAACTTTGGATAATCTTCCCGAAAAGGCGGCTGTGCATATAAACGACACTCATCCTTCGTTGGCTATTCCCGAACTTATGAGGTTGCTTATGGACGAGCACGGCTATTCTTGGGACAAGGCTTGGAAAATCACGGTAAACACAATAGCGTATACCAACCATACCGTCATGAGCGAGGCTCTCGAAAAGTGGGACATCAAACTTTTCAAAGCGTTGTTGCCGAGGATTTACATGATTATAGACGAGATAAATCGCCGTTTTCAAAATTCCATGTACAGTGTAATGCCTTTTGACAAACTCGCCAACATGCTTCCTCTGTACGACGGAATGGTGCGTATGGCAAATCTGTGCGTGATAGGCAGTCACAAAGTCAACGGAGTCTCGGAACTTCATTCGCAGATCCTCAAAGACAGAATTTTCCCCGAGTTCAACAAGATAAGTCCCGAAAAATTCATGTCCGTTACCAACGGTATCGCTTACAGACGATGGCTGTGTCAGGCGAATCCGCGACTTACGGCTTTTATAAAAGAACTCATCGGCGACGGGTTTATGAGAGACGCGGGAGAACTCGAAAAATTGAGAGCGTACGAGAACGACAATCGCGCGGCGGAACGACTTGCCGAGATAAAGCACGAAAACAAAACGGACTTTGCGCAATATGTCGAGGAAAAATTTTCTCTGCAAATAGACCCCGACTCGCGTTTCGACGTGCAGATAAAACGTTTGCACGAGTACAAACGCCAATTAATGAATGCGCTTAAGATAATAGCGTTATATATCGATATAAAAGAGGGAAACACCGACGTTACGCCTCAAACTTTTATCTTCGGAGCAAAGGCGGCGGAGGGATATTATCACGCAAAGCGTGTAATAAAACTCATAAACTGCATGGCGCAGACAATATCTCGCGACAAAAAAGTTCGCGACATAATAAGAGTATTGTTTGTCGAGAACTATGACGTATCCAAGGCGGAACGCATAATCCCCGCGTCCGAGGTGAGCGAGCAAATAAGTCTTGCGGGCAAGGAAGCGAGCGGCACATCCAATATGAAATTCATGCTTAACGGCGCGTTGACTTTGGGCACGGTGGACGGAGCGAACATAGAGATAGGCGAGGCTGTCGGAAAAGACAATATCTTTACCTTCGGCATGAGCGCGGACGACGTAGAAGAAACTTGGAAAAAGGGCTATTCGGCTTCGGTATATTATACGCACGATGCGGTTATACGCGACGTTATAGATATGTTGAGGATAGGTTTCGGCGGCGAGACCTTTGCCGACCTTGCGAATTATCTGACTATAGGGAGCGGCAATGTGGCTGACCCCTATATGTGTCTTAAAGATTTCGGCGACTATTGCAAAACTGCGGCAAGAATGGATGAGTGCTACAAAGACAAGAGAAAATGGAATAAAAAGTCTCTTATTAACATAGCGGAATCGGGAATTTTCTCGGCAGAGAGAAGTATAGAAAAGTACGCGCGCGAGATATGGGATCTCCGCAAGACCACCGATGAAACTTAAGTATCTGTCGATAGATAAAAATCATCATTTTCCCGTGGGCGCGCTGCCTCTCGGAGCCGATCTTTGCCTTTCCGTTCAAGCGGAGAATGTCCAAAGACTTGCGCTTTTGCTTACAAAGGACGGCGAAACGCCCGTAGAGTACGAGTTCGACGCGTGGGAAAATCTTTTCCGTTTGAAAGTGAAAATCACTTCCGAAGGGCTTTATTTCTATACTTTCAAGGCGTTTTCGGGCGATGACATAAAGGAGTTCGGACGCGACGAAACACAAAATATCAAAGAGGGCGGACAGCCCTTTACTCAACTTGTCTATCGCTATTGTCCGAGACCCGATTGGCTCGAGGGCGGCATAGTCTATCAAATCTTTCCCGATCGCTTTGCCGTAGGCGGACAAAGATCGAGGACAAAACCCGACGAGATGATCTACCGCGACGATTGGGGCGGAACGCCTTATTTCAAGCCCGTTGACGGTGTGGTAAAAAACAACGATATGTTCGGAGGCAATTTACGGGGAATAATTTCAAAACTCGATTATCTGTCCTCCTTGGGAGTTTCGTGCATATATCTCAATCCCGTTTTCGAGGCGTATTCCAATCATAAATACAACACCTCGGACTATCTTCGCATAGACGGGGATTTCGGCACGGAGAGCGACTTTGAGACTCTGTGCGAACAAGCCCGCAAGCGGGGAATAAGCATAATTTGCGACGGAGTTTTCTCTCATACTGGCGATGACAGCGTCTATTTCGATAAATATCACAGATACGCCGACGGCGCCTGCGATTCTCCTTCAAGCGAGTATTTCGATTGGTATAAATTTCGGGAATATCCCGACAAGTACGAATGTTGGTGGGGCATAGAGACTTTACCCAACGTAGACGAAACGACTCCTTCGTATAAAAATTTCATTACACGAAAAGTGCTTCCCAAGTGGTTCTCTGCGGGAGCGAGAGGGTTTCGGCTCGATGTTGCCGACGAGTTGCCCGATGAATTTCTCGAGACGCTGTTCGACGCCGTTTACGGAACGGACAAATTGCTTATAGGCGAGGTATGGGAAAACGCCGCCACAAAAATTTCTTACGGAGCGCGCAGACGTTATCTGCAAGGCAATCAACTCGACAGCGTTATAAATTATCCGCTCAAAGACGCAATCATAGCGTTCGTAAAGCAAAAAGACGCCGTATCGTTACATTCCGTCGTAGCCGAACTCATCAACGATTATCCGCCGACTGCGCTCAACAAACTGTTCAACGTGTTGTCCACTCACGATACGATAAGAATACTCAACGCGCTGTCGGACGACGCGCCGCCCGCAACAAAAGAAGAAAGAGCAAACGCCGTTCTTTGCGATATAAAGCGGGCAAAACAACGGCTTAAACTTGCTTCGGGACTGCAATATACTCTTATCGGAGTGCCTTGCGTGTTTTACGGCGACGAGGCGGGAGTCACGGGCTTCGAGGACCCGTTCTGCCGCGCTTGCTTTCCTTGGGGAAAAGAGGACAAATCTCTGTTGAATCACTATAAAAGACTCGGGAAATTGCGTAGATTTCACGCTTTCGCGACTTCGGAATATTCGCTTGTAACGGCGAAAGGCGGACTGTATGTTTTTACCCGTGGCGAGGGGAAGGACAGACTTACGGTAATTGCAAATGCGGGCGAGAGCGTCGGACTCGACCGTTACATCGGAATAAAAGATGTTTTCAACGGAAAGACCTTTGACGGCATAGCGAAGTCGTGCGGTTTTTATGTTCTCGAGACATAAAAAAACCAAAGCATCATTTACTTCGGTTTCTTTATTCTTTTACGATTTTTTATTTGAGTGGTTCCACGTTGAATTTGTCGAGGCGATGAGTCTTTCCTATAAGTTTTTTGATGACGACTATCTGTATCGGCAGCAGAACAATGAGTACCGCGGCGGCAACTCCGAGCATTATGAGGTTGCCTCCGAAGTAGGCGTTTCCCGACGAAGAATGAAGTACGGGATAGCCGAGTTCGACGATAGTATAGCCTATCAGACTGTAGAGCGCGTAAAGAGAGACAAGTCCGCTTATCAATAAAAATATTATTCCGAATTTTTTCTTCATCTCACACCTCCAATGCGTATCCGCCGACATAACTGCCGTTTTTATCGAGAAAGCCTATCTGCTCATCGGTTGCGATAGGGTTGCATAGTGAATACGTGTCGAAACGCATTATTTGTTTTTTCAATTTTTCGGGAGTCTTTATACCCGAAATATCTATTCTGTTTTCGTCTCCGACAAGAGCATTGAACAGCCCCACCGAGAACACCGTGCAGTTGGAGAACACCGACCAACTGTTGTGCGCGATAAGATAATCCTGCAATTTCCCGACAGCCGAGGTATCCAAAGCGCAACTTACGGCTACTCTGTCGGAATACTTGTCTATGGCTTTTATCAGAGAACTTTCGACGTTGAACCATACGCCGAATTTTTTTGTAACCGACCAAGTGCTTATCGTCACCGAATGACCCGCGGGTAAAGAAAACCCGCAAATATCCATCGCCTCATCCGAGTTGTTTTCAAGCACGATAAATGCGTGCCCGAAATTGAAAAGTCCGAAAACTTTTTCGCCCTCTCCGTTGCTTGCGCACAAAGTCAGAGTGGCGACCCTTTCCTCGGGCTCGACAATCTTTCTTGCCTCATTCCCGCCGTTGCAGCCCGAAAGGGACAGCAATAACGCAAATACAGTAAAAATAATAATAAATTTTTTGTAATATCCAAACATATATAACTACCTTGCTGTGTCGCAATGCGTCCTTTTATATTGTTTTTTATTTTACGCCAAGAGGCTCCTTTTACGGACGATTTCTCCTTTTTCGTCAAAAAGATAAACTTTTTGACGAAGAAAATAAGGTCGGATTATTTATTTTACAATCCCTTCAGTCACCTTCGGTGACAGCTCCCCTTAGTGGCAAAGCCACCAAAGGGAGCCAAGGCAGCGGTACGCTGCCCCTAAAAAGCGTCGCGGGGTTCGGGACACCATCGCAAGTGTCCCGACGCTTTTTGGTTACTTTTCAGCGCGTGAAAAGTAACATTGAACCCTGTATTTTAATACGGAAACTTTTTATTGAACTGAATTTTTTTGTTTTCAATTCGTTAAAAAATCGTCTTTGTCCGCGGAGATAACATTGGTATTAAAAACAATCTTTGTCGCAACTATGGGTGCAGCGTGAGGCTGCCTTTTTTTAATTTTACAATCTCGGGGGAGAGACGGTCAAGCAAACTGCGGTTGGTTTTTAAAAATTTTTTGAAAAAAGTATTGATTAATTCCGAAAAATATGATATAATGAAAAGCCATCGGAGGAAAAATCGGAGGAAAAAACAGTGTATGAACTGGAAACAAAAGTAAATAAGCTCATTCTTTTGTTTTTCATGGACAAAATGGAAGTCCCAATGGTAGAATCGGTCATATATGAAATTTGCACTGTGGAAAACAGTTGGCTTACATATATGGACTGTTTGCAATCGTTGATGCAACTGTTTGAAGTGGATTTTGTCTGTAAGATCAAGCATGATAATGCGTGTTATTACAATATAACTCCCGACGGCAGAAGTTGTCTTGCGAATTTTTATCAGCAGATACCGTTGCAGTTGCGAGCCGAGATAGGCGAATATGTCAAGGCGAACAGGATGTATTTTCGTCGGCAGCAAGGTTATGTTTCAAGTTCCAAAAGAAATTCCGACGGCACGCATACCGTACAACTCAAGATAACGGATTGGACTCAGACTCCCATAAACATAAACATAGTCGTCCCCGATAAAGAAACCGTGAAGCGCATGAAAGAAAAGTGGAAGACGAAAGCGGCCGATCTATATACGGCAATTTACGAATTGCTTACGGAATAGAAAAACAAAAAAACAAAACAGAGGAGGAGAAAAAATGCAAACCTACAGAACCACGGGCGGAGTGTGTTGTCGCCAAATTCTTTTCGATGTTGACGAGAACGATAATTTGATTTATTGTAAGTTTATACATGGTTGCTCGGGAAATCAACAAGGCATTGCCCGACTTGTCGAGGGAAAAAATATCGATTGGATAATCCAAACATTGAAGGGTATTCCTTGCAAAGGCAATACATCATGTCCCGACCAACTCTCGAAAGCGCTTATGGAATACAAAGAAAAAAAGATGAACGGCACGTTGGAAAAGAAAGAAACTTATTATTGATTTAAGTATGCTCGATATTGCCGATAATTATTATTAAAGGCTCCCGTAATCGTGGGAAAAGCGCCTCAAAAGTTGTCTGACTTTGGGGCGCGTTTTTATTGAACACCCCGAGAGAAAAGAGAATATGATAAAATCTCTTGACCGCTCGGGAAAGGTATGGTATATTTATATAAGTAAGGAAAAATATCAAAACTCCCATTGCGAATACCGACAAAAGGAGGAAAAATGAAACAGGCAATGAAACATAAATGAAAGACCTTGCTATGATACGCAACATAACGAGGTCTTTTTTTATAACTTTATCTGTAATTTTTTTTGCATTTTCAGTTCGCCGAGGGAGTTTCCGTTGTCCCATCGTCGGGGAGCGCGACTTCCTCAGAGTCCGCTTTTATCTCTCCCGAGGAGTTGTCGGACGGTGGCGCTTTCAGTTTTTTCATTGTTCTGAAGTAAGCGAACAGGAAGAGTCCGAATTGCGCGATACAGCATAAAACCCAGGATATGGGGTAGGAAATATACAGCGCGGTGAGAGTGTGATTTGTTTGGAAATAGGTGTATATCCATAAAATTCTGAGACCGCAGACGAAAGTCAGCGTTATAAGCATTGACGAAAGAGAATAGCCCATTCCGCGCAACAGACCGCTCATAACATCCATTATTCCGCATGTAAAGTAGGTGACGCTGATAATTCTCATTCTGTCTATGCCGTATTGTATGACTTCCTCTTTGCCGTGGGCGTATATACTCAGCAAGGGGTGCGCCAAAAGATATGCGCCGACTCCCATAAACAGTCCCACAACGGTTACCGAAAGCAAGGTAAGCGCGGTTATTTTCTTTAATCTTTCGGGTTTTCTTGCGCCTATATGTTGACCTGTAAAGTTCAACGCCGTTTGGTGGAAGGCGTTCATACTTGTGTAGACAAAGCCCTCTATGTTCGAGGCTGTTCCGTTGCCCGAAAGAGCGTAATCTCCGAAAGAGTTTATACTTTTCTGAATAATGACGTTGGAAATCGAGAACAGCGAGCCTTGTATTCCCGCGGGCAGTCCTATAAGTAACATTTGCACGAATTTATCTTTGTAAAAATGGATTTTCTTTATCTCGAAGCGGTAACTTTCCTTGACTCGCATAAGGTGTATCATGACAAGGATCGCCGAGATCGTCTGAGATACCGTCGTCGCTATAGCGACTCCCGCTACGTCCATTCTGAAGCCGAGAACGAATATGAGATTAAGTATAATGTTTATGACTCCCGAGATAACGAGGAATATGAGCGGGCGAGTGGTGTCTCCCACGGAACGAAGAATAGCCGCGCCGAAGTTATAGACTATCGAGAAGGGAATGCCTATCGCGTAAATTTTTATGTATAAAGTCGATTTGTCGATGACGCTTGCAGATGTGTCCATCCATTCGAGGAAAGTTCTTGCCCCGAAGAATGCGATCAACGCGAAAGCGATCCCGCCGATGACTGCGGTGGGAATAGCCGTATGCACGAGATTCTGCATTCCTTTTTCGTTTCGCGCGCCGTAACAGTTGGCAGCGATGACGCCCGCGCCTACCGACAGTCCTATCAACAGGTTTACTATAAGGTTTATCAATGCTCCCGTAGCGCTTACCGCGCCTATCGAGAGACCTTCGGGAGAGGTGTCCGTTATTCCCACGACGACAAGATCCGCGGCATTGAACAACAGTTGCAATATTCCCGTGAGAATTATCGGCAAAGTATATAAGACGATACGCTTAAAAAGCGGACCCGTAGTCAGATCCACCGAACCGATGCGTTTTCCCGTTTGTATGCCTTTTGCTTTCGTAATTTATTCCGCCTTTGAAAAATGATATTCACGGTTTGTTGTCAAACTCAAACTATTCTATCCGAAAACGCTTGTATTGTCAAGCAAAAGAGAGAGGTATACAAAAATTAAATCGATAAACAAAAGGGCGGGCTTTATATGATGACCCGTCCTTAAAAGAATGTACCGAAAATATATTTCAGAAATTTTCGCTGTCGCACAACATCATTATTCCCGCAATAAGACTGACGAACAGAAGAGAGCAGACCTTAAAGCCGACGCCGACGTCTTCGTGGTTATTTACCTTTTTGAAGTAGTGTACCGTCATGGGAATTGTCCAACACAACGGGATTAAAAAAAGCGAAGCGCTCACTACGCAACCGATGACCATAAATATTTTGGCAATCAATGTAAAAGCGGAATCCGAGGATGCCTTGTTTAAGGATTTTTCCGTTGCGCAACCGCAATGCGGGCAAATGACCGCTTCGTCTGCGAGCGACGCTCCGCAATGAGTACAATATTTCATAAAAATCACCTCATTTATAATAATTCGATAAATTAATTATATATTACCCGACGGCGTCTTGTCAAACGGAAATTTTGTTTTTTCGATCATTTTGAATAAGAATTTTTTCTTCTTTGACAAGAGGATGAGAAACGATACGAGAGGAGTCGAGATCTTCCTTGAACATATCGACGCCGACGATACGCCTGTTGTTGTAAGTCGTGTAATAATAGATGCCTTTATCGACGTTGCAACAAGAGGAATATATGGTATGTTCGAAGCCGTGAGGCACTTTGCAACAGCCTTTTTGTTGCTCTACCGCAGTAAGAATATGGAAAAATTGATTTACGCTTTCGGTTTCGTTATCGAATGACAGCGAATTGAATTTTGTAAAGACGGCTTTTATGAATCTCGATGAGGACGACAAGTCTCCCGGCAGTCCCAACGAGCCCATTCCCCGACTGTAAGGCGAGAGAGACAGTTTATCCGAAAAGGTATTTATAGGATCTGCCGCGCTCAAAGACATATAATTCGTCAAATTCGTTATATGGTAATCGAAAGGCGGGTTGTTTGTCATGACTCCCGTGGGATTGTCGTAAATCTTCAAGCCCTCTTTCAGCGGCTCGACCACTATGCTTTCGTTCTTGTCCGAAATCATCCAGTGAAGCGGAGAGTGGGGCAGTTCGGGCGAGAAGTTTTCGCTCTGTAAGTTGACGTTTTCGAGTTTTTTTCGAGCCTCGGCAACGGTTTCGCAGTCGCACAGAATGTAGGGAATAAATTCGAAAGGCGCGATATTCGTTTTATTTTCGTCTTTACGATTGTAAACGGCGTTGAAAGGAAAATTAAGCCCCGCAACGCTCAGCCCCTTTTCGTTGGTAGCGTCGTAATACAGCGGATATTCCTCTTGTACAAAAGCCATTCCTATCATCGCGAAATGGTTTAACGAGTTTATTCCGCAACGAAATTTCAACGGAAAACGTCTCGGCGTTATCGTAACGGTCTCCGAGTAAGAAAACTCGTAATCGAGGTTTCTCCCGAAGTAACAGTCTTTTGTCTTATAAGTCAATGCGGTACACATACTGCAATTCTCCTTTTTCCGAAGTATAGCACATTTTCCGAAGTTTTTCAATAGAGTAAGGTATAATTTTTTTCTTTTCGACTCAAACTTTGCTAAGAGGTATTTATAACATGACAGATACGATAAATTTGCTTCGCGAATGCGATTCGGGCATAAAGACGGGCATTGACACAATAGACGAAGTCTTGTCTCACATCAAGAACGACAAGTTCGTCGAAAAACTTTCGAATTACAAGAATGACTACAATAAGTTGCTCGAGGAGATAGAGTCTTGCCTCGGGGACTACGGTTACGAGGGCAAAGAACCAGATACTTTGGCAAAAGGAATGGCTACCTTAAAAACCAATGTGAAGTTGGCGCTGAACGACTCCGATTCCGCAATAGCCGATATAATCACAAACGGCTGCGATATGGGCGTAAAAACACTCAATAAGTATCTTAACGAGTATGACGGCGCAGGCGACGAGGCAAAAGAATATGCCGAAAAACTCATACGTCTCATGGATCGCCAAAACGTCGATATGCGGGAATATCTGTAAAAACAAAAAAATTCCACAACAAATACACGCGCGGAAGCTCTTTCTTTCTGCGCTTGTTTTTTTGTAAGCCCGATTTTTTCAGATACTCAAATGCTCCTCGTCAAACAGATAACTGTCCAAAAATTCACTCACCGTCATGTCGAATCCACGAGCAATCAAAATCGTTGTCGATAATAAATTGTCCTTTATCGTCTCGTGTATTATGTTTTTAAGGGTGGAATGATTTACGCCGCTGTTCATTGCAAGTCTGTATCGAGTCATCTTCTTTTGCTTCAATAACTCCTGAATCCTTAACGATAACGCATGGTTGACATTGTAAATCATAGCAATCTCCATATTGTTATGTATAACCATAAATTATCAAAAAAATTCCTTTTAATATGGTTGCGTATAACCATATTTTATGTTATAATGACGGTAACGATATTTCAGGAGGAATATATGAAAAGAAGATTTGTTAACTTTATGCTCGCTGCGGTAATCCTTGTTTTCGCCGCAGTTTTCACGGGGTGCTTTTTTGTTACCGAGCCTCCCGATGACGGCTCTCAGACGGGAACCCCTTCCGAGGGTACGCAAACTCCCTCAGGCGGTTCGCAAACGACGGGCGGGTCGGAAAACACGCCTCAACAAGACAAAAAAGAGGGCGTAGTAGGCGATATAATCAAGACAAGCGATTGGGATATTTCTTTGGTCTATGTAAAATCTCTTTCCGAGATAACGGGAAAGTATTCTGCGGAATTACCGAGCGAAGGTAAAGAGTTTTTGGTGTTCTTTATGGAATGTAAAAACAATCAAAAGCACATTTCCACTTTGTATTCGGCGAATTTCGACGCTTATGTTGACGGTCTGGCATTGACAAAATCCGACATCATACTTAACCATCCCGACGATTGGGAAAATACAAGTTTTGGGACTCATTGTGATCGCAGGTTGCGTATGACGCTTATTTACGAGGCTCCCGTAGAGTGGGAAAAGGCGGAACTCGCATATAAAGGAAATATATTTTTATCGAATGTCGACGCAAAGTTCTCGGTCGGTTTCGAGGATTTGGCTGCCGACGACTATAAGCAACAGGGCAGTCCTTTCGGAGAATATGCTTTCGATGAGCAAAAGATAACGGAATTCGGAACCGCTGTCGAGAATAGGCTGTGGAAAATAAAATTGCTTAATGCGCGGGAATATACGGAACTCAACTATTCTTCGGCGGAGAAAGGAAAGAAATTTGTTGCGTTTTTCTTCGAAGTCGAAAACAAAAGCAGCGAAAGTCAACATTTCAATATCTATGATTTTAATTTTTATTGCGACGGATATTCTTTGCTTCAAGAGTTGCACTTAAGCAATATCGAGGGCTACGAGGATTTGAGCGGCGACGTCATATCGGGCGCAAAAAGAGAAGGCTTCGTTCTCATAGAAGTCGACGAATCCTACAAAAATATAGAAATATTTTACGACGACATCTCGGACAGTAAAGCATGCTTCGCGGTTAGCGCCGAAATGCTTCACACCCAAGAAAATAATGAGGATTAATTATGGAAGAGCGAGGTTTTTGTTCTCATTGCGGTAAAAAAATAACTTCGGACGGAGATTTCTGTCCCAATTGCGGAAAACCTTTCAAAGAGGAAAAAGCGAACTCCGTGCCGCAAGATAAAATCGTGATAAATAACATAGTCAGCGCCACGGCAAACGCAAACGCCGTCATCCGAGTCGGAAGAGCGATAAACAAATGGGTATCTTTGCTCTTATGCTTCTTTTTGGGCTTTTTTGGTTTACATAAATTTTACGAGGGAAAAATCGGAATGGGTATTCTTTATATACTGACGGCGGGGCTCTTCGGCATAGGTTGGCTTGTCGACATTTTTGTTATTCTCTGTAAACCCAATCCTTACTATGTTTGATGATCACGGCTAGGCTTGCAACCAAACCACTTTACCAACGAACAAAAGGGCATTTGACCACAAATGCCCTTTTGTCACACTCAATAGCAAAAAATCATTATTTACAACAATTTCAATATCATTTAAATTTGCGCTACGTTCAAAAAGTTTTGATTTTCCGTCTGTATTGGAGTTGCCATTTGGTAGCATGCCTATCAATATCGCAAGCATCCCTCCCATAGCCACAAAAAACAGAACTACGGCAAAAACCCAAATAGTTGAAGATTTTTTGTGAACTTGTACATTGTCCTCGCTATTGTCGGCATTTTCATCAACAGCATTTTCTGAATTTTTTGAACAACAATTTACAATCCAAACTATTAAAATTATAAGTGCTATTATAATACAAATTGCAAGGACTATAAAAACAGGAGTTGTCGAATTGCACGAAACTTCTTGTGTAACATCATTTACGGGTTCATGAGCCCAAAGAAATGAGGACATAACTTAAAATCCTTTTTATATAATATATATAATATTATAACATAATTTTATCAATAGCGCAATAGATTTTGAGAGTTTTTAAGCCGCAGTCTGTTTTTATGTTCTAAAAATAGTTGAATGATGTTACGCTCGAGCAAAAAGATTTTCTTCCTGTTTTTTATCTCTCTTCTACTTCTTGTGACAGTTAGCGTTGGTACGACCTTCGCAAAATACAGCAAGGTGATTGATGATGCTCAACCGGAAATTAACTTCAATCCCTTTGAGGTAGATAACAAGAGAAAGAGCGGAGACCCTACCGACCCTGACAACCGTCCCGGCATTGAGGAGCAAACGCCGACGACTGTCTATCAGGTACAGCCCGGCGAAACCCTCACTTCGATTGCGGAGAAGTTCGGTATAACGGTGGAAGCGCTCGCTGCCTATAATGGATTAGACCCTGATGCACCAATAAACCCAGGCACGATTTTGCATATCCCTCCGACAGATTGAACCTCTTAGACAGACATTGATAAAAAACCACTACTCCATATAATAATAAATCTTTAATTAAGACAACAATTAAGACAACGGAAAAAATCCGTTGTTTTTTATTGCCGCATATCCGACGGATTTGACATACGCCGATGAATGTGATATATTTTAATTATGAGTGAAGAATTTTCAAGGACGGAAATGTTGCTTGGGTCGGACGCCATGAAGACGCTTGCCGCGGCGAGAGTCGCGGTATTCGGCATAGGCGGAGTGGGCGGTTATGTTGTGGAAGCGCTCGCGCGTTCGGGGATAGGCGCTCTCGATCTTGTGGATAGCGACATATTCTGTGTAAGCAATATAAACAGGCAGATTTACGCTACGCGCAAGACTTTGGGCTGCGCGAAAGTCGATGTTGCCGCGGAAAGAATAGGCGACATAAACCCCGAGTGCAGAGTCGTAAAGAAAAAGACTTTCTTTTTGCCCTCGAATACCGACGAATTCGACTTTTCGCAGTATGACTATGTGGTGGACGCCATTGACACCGTCTCGGGGAAGTTGGCGTTGATACAGAAGGCAAAAGAGAGCAATGTACCCGTAATAAGCGCAATGGGCGCGGGAAACAAACTCGATCCTACGGCTTTCAAAGTGGCGGATATATACGAGACTTCGGTGTGTCCTTTGGCGCGCGTCATGCGTCGCGAACTCCGCAAAATGGGCATAGACAGTCTCAAAGTCGTCTATTCCCAAGAAGAACCCCGAGAGCATACCGACGAGTCCCCGAGTTCTCTTTGCGATATTGCGCAAAAAGAGCGAGAAAAAGCCGTTCCGGGGAGTACGGCGTTTGTCCCGCCCGTTATGGGTCTCATAATAGCGGGAGAGGTTATAAAGGATTTGACGGGCTTTACCCGAAAGGAGTAAAAGGCGGTTGATTTCTCTTACGCTATCGACAGCGGAAAGGCAAACGAATCTCAGATAGCGATTTTTTGTTGCAAAGGCATTGATAACGCTTGATTTTTCGATATCTTTTGCTCTATAATAATCTTTACTATGGCGTTTGTTGAGTTTGACAAAGTGAATTTTTCTTATCGCGAGGGAGAAAAAAACGCGGTATCCGACCTTTCTTTTTCTTTGGAGAAGGGAGATTTTGTCGCGCTTGTCGGGCATAACGGCTCGGGGAAAAGCACCATAGCAAAACTTATGAACGGGTTGCTTGTTCCCACCTCGGGCAAAGTGACGGTGGACGGCATGAGTACGGAAAACGAAGCCTCTCTTTTCGATATAAGAAAGCATATCGGCGTGGTATTTCAGAATCCCGACAACCAAATGGTCGCAACTATCATAGAGGACGATATCGCTTTCGGACCCGAGAATCTCGGACTCCCTTCCGAGAAAATCCGCGAAAGAGTGGATTGGGCACTCTCTTCGGTGGGAATGCTCGAGTATAAAAAGGGCACGCCTTTCAGACTCAGCGGCGGACAAAAACAGCGCATTGCGATTGCGGGAATTTTGGCGATAAGACCCGACGTTCTTGTTTTGGACGAATCGACGGCAATGCTCGACCCCGAGGGCAGAAGAGAAGTTATGAAAGTCGTTTCGGAATTGAACGCTTTGGGAATGGCTGTCGTCATGATAACTCACTTTATGGAAGAGGCGGCGCTTGCAAAACGGATAATAGTTCTCAACGAGGGCAGGATAATATTCGACGGCGGGCGGGAAATTTTCGCTCATGCCGAAGAATTGAACGCGGCGGGCATAGAACTTCCCGTATGTACTTCCGTCGCCGCGCGACTTAAAAAAATGGGATACGATATAAGCGAACAGATAGTTCTTCCCGAAGAACTTGCGGAGGCGTTATGCCGATTATAGCGGAACATCTCAATTACATTTACAGCCCCAAAACTCCTTACGAGAAGAAGGCTCTCGAAGACGTCACTTTTACGATAAACGACGGCGATTTTTTCGGCATAATAGGAAAGACGGGAAGCGGCAAAAGTACGCTTATAAGCCATTTTAACGGGCTTATAAAACTCACCGACGGCGTTTTGAAAGTCGATGAGTTCGACCTCGGCAAAAAATACGATTATAAGAAACTGAGAAGCAGAGTGGGAATGGTTTTCCAATATCCCGAATACCAACTTTTCGACGAGACGGTGGCAAAGGACGTGGGCTTCGGTCCTCGCAATTTGGGCTTGTCTGCGGAAGAGACGGCTTTACGCGTCAAGGAAGCCATAAACCTCGTGGGATTGAATTACGACGATGTAGCCGAAAGATCTCCCTTCGAACTTTCGGGCGGGCAGATGAGACGAGTGGCGTTGGCGGGAGTCATTGCAATGCGTCCCAAAATTCTTGTACTCGACGAACCCACCGCGGGACTCGACCCGCGGGGCAAAAAAGAAATACTTAATTTGATTTTACGCATAAAAGAGAGTTGTCCCACGATCATAATTATAAGCCACAACATGGACGAGGTGGCGTCTTATTGCAATCGTATTGCGGTAATGGGCGCGGGCAAATTGCAAGGAGTATTTACTCCCGACGAACTTTTCGGTTCGGCGGAGTTGATCCATAAATACGGTCTCGAACTTCCTACGGTGAGCGAGGCGGCTTACCGACTCAAAGAGGCGGGGATAGACATAAAGGGCAATCCCATGACCGAAGATATGCTTGTAAAAGCCATAGACGAGGCTATGAAGGAGAGAAAAAAATGAAAGACATTTCTCTCGGGCAATTTTATCCCGCGCGTTCGCCCATGCACCGTCTCGACCCTCGCACGAAGATCCTTATGACCGTCGTGTATATAGTCATGGCGATAGGCTTTACTTCGAGTTTCGTTTCCTTCGGCGTATTGGCTTTGATAGTGCTTTTGGGCGTGCTGTTCAGCCGCATTCCCATAGGAAAAGTCTTGAAAAGCGTGCGCGCGATAATTTTTCTCGTTGTTTTCAGTTTTATTTTCACTCTGTTCTTTTACAGCGCGAAAGAGAACGATACCTTGCTTGTGCATTGGTGGAAAATAAATATTTATCTCGAGGGGATATATACCGCGACAAAACTTATGCTCAGGCTGTTTTTGTTGGTAATGGGACCTACCTTGCTGACGCTTACGACTACGCCCGTTGATCTTACCGACGGACTCGAAAGTTTGCTCAAACCCCTCAAACTCATCAAATTTCCCGTGCACGAGTTGACTATAATTATGAGTATAGCGTTGAGGTTTATTCCCTCTTTGAGCGAAGAAACCGAAAAAATAATCAACGCGCAAAAGGCGAGAGGAGCGGATTTCGACAGCGGCAATATCTTCAAAAAGGCGAAGGCGTTGCTACCCGTGCTGATTCCGCTGTTCGTCTCTGCGTTCCGACGGGCGGACGAACTCGCCGACGCAATGGATTCCCGTTGCTATCGCGGAGCAAAAGGCAGAACCAAAATGAAAGTTCTCAAACTTCGCTTTGCCGACTTCGTCGCTTTTTTCCTCTTGCTCGCTTTCTTCTTTGTGATTTTATTGCTTAAATATAATTGGTTCGGAATTGCCTTTATCGAGGCGTTTATATGAGAGTAAAAATTACAGTGGAATACGATGGCTCCGATTTTTGCGGTTGGCAAGTCCAGCCCGCCAAAAAGAGTATTCAAGGAGAAATAACTCAAGCGATAAAAGCCATGATTGGAGAGGATGTAGTTGTCGTCGGCAGCGGGAGAACGGACGCGGGCGTGCACGCCTTCGGACAAGTCGCTCATTTTGATATAAGCCGCGACTTTCCCGCCTGCAAATTCGTCTCGGGACTCAATTATTACCTTCCCAAAACAATAAGAATAATCGACGCCGAAGAAGTCTCGGCGGACTTTCACGCGCGCTTCTCGGCAAAACGCAAAACTTATATCTACAGAATGTATCTCGCCGAAAGAGAGGGCGCCGTATACCGCAACTTTGCGCTCAATATCCAGCCCGATACCGATATTCAAGCAATGGACGCCGCCGCGCGCCTCTTTGTGGGCAAAAAAGATTTCCGCTCCTTTATGGCAAGCGGCAGCGACGTAGTCAATACCGAACGAGAAGTTTTCACCGCCTCGGTCGAGGTAAAGGGCGATTTCGTCGAGTTCACCGTCACCGCCGACGGCTTTTTGTACAATATGGTACGCATAATGACAGCCTTGCTTGTAAAAGTCGGCGCAAAAGAACTCTCGCTTTCCGATGTGCGGAATATCATCGAGGCAAAGGACAGAAACACCGCTAAATTTCTTGCGCCCGCCAAAGGACTGTATCTGTCCAAAGTGATTTATTCCCGATAAACGAAAGACGGAATATTTTCTTATTCTCGGATTTTATAACCTACTCTATTGAGAATTTTTGCATAATTACGCAAAAATTCTCAATAGCCGCTTGACAATACGATTGCTCTTTGGTATAATGGGGAAAAATTGTTACGAGGGTAAATATGGAAATCGCGAGAGATTTTTATTTACAAAAGCTCATCGATCATAGACATAACGGATTGGTCAAGATAATAACGGGCGTGCGTCGGTGCGGGAAATCGTACTTGCTTTTTACTTTGTTTTACAAACATCTTTTGAAAGAGGGCGTTTCGGAAGACCATATTGTTCGCGTTTCGCTTGAAGATTACGGCAACAAAAAGTTGCTTAATCCCGACGAACTCTACGCCTTTGTCAAGGCGCAAATAAAAGACGGCGAGCCGTATTATATTCTTTTGGACGAGATCCAACTTGTTCCGAATTTCGAGAGCGTTGTCAACGGATTTTTGCATATTCCGAATGCGGATATTTATGTTACGGGCAGCAATTCCAAATTTCTGTCGAGCGATATTATCACGGAGTTTCGCGGACGAGGGGACGAGATTCGCGTCTTTCCGCTTTGCTTTGCGGAGTTTTATTCCGCTCTCGAACCTGAAACTCTCTTCGGACGGGCGTGGCTTCAATACGCGAACTACGGCGGAATGCCGCTGTGCCTTTCGATGAAGTCGGAAGCGGACAAGGCTAAATATTTGCGGGACTTGTTTGCAACGACTTATCTTGCGGATATTATTAATCGCAATAACCTTCGCGGCAACGCCGAGATAGGAGAACTCACCGATATTCTCGCTTCGTCTATCGGCTCGCTCACAAATCCCGTGAAGTTGTCAAATACCTTCAATTCTCAAAAGAGCCTGAAACTTTCCGCGAATACGATTTCGGCGTATCTCGATTATTTGCAAGACTCATTTCTCATCGAAAAAGCCGTCCGTTACGACATCAAAGGCAAAAAGTATATAAATACGCCGTCAAAATATTATTTTGTCGATATGGGATTAAGAAACGCGCGGTTATCCTTCCGCCAACGGGAATATAACCATATTTTGGAGAATGTGATATATAACGAGTTGAAACTGCGCGGCTATTCCGTTGACGTCGGAGTCCTGGAAACCAATTCGAAAGTGAACGGCGAGTCTGTGCGAAAACAACTCGAAGTGGATTTTGTCGCCAATATGGGAGACCGAAGATATTACATTCAATGCGCCTATCGTATGCCCGACGAGGAGAAACGCAAGCAGGAATTTTCTTCCCTTCTCGGAATAGGCGACGCCTTCAAAAAGATTGTAATCGTGGGAGACGAGATATTGACGGGCTACAACGAACAGGGGATTTTGATTGCCTCGCTGTCGGATTTCCTTCTTTTTCCCGAAAAAACATTGAATTGGTAGCGTCCCGCTGCAAAGTAGTTATTTATAACAAGAAAAAATATACCCTTTGAAGTTTTCATTCAAAGGGTATATTTGCGGCAACCTTTTCGGCTGCCGATTTTGGTAGCGGCGGTGAGATTCGAACTTACGACCAATCGGGTATGAACCGAGTACTCTAACCAGCTGAGCTACGCCGCCACAGCCCTCATATTATAGCAGATATTTTTTTTAATTGCAACAATTTTCAATCGGTAAATTGAAAAAATATCTTATCGAAATTAAAAATATTCGGTAAAAACATTTGACTTTTTTTATTTTGTTATGTTACAATATTCAGCGTGACTCGTTGAGAGTCATTTTGAAAATATCTTTCGGCTCCATGGTCAAGAGGTTAAGACATCGCCCTTTCACGGCGGTAACTCGGGTTCGAATCCCGATGGAGTCACCATGAGTGGGAGCTTAGCTCAGTTGGGAGAGCATCTGCCCTACAAGCAGAGGGTCATAGGTTCGAGCCCTATAGCTCCCACCATATTTTTATTCGCTGACATAAGGAGGCATAGCCCAGTTGGTTAGAGCGCTTGCTTGACATGCAAGAGGTCATAGGTTCAAGTCCTATTGTCTCCACCAGCAACAGCAACGGCAGCGGCAGCGTGACGCTGCACCCACGGTTGTATCTATATAGTTATTCCCCAAACCGAGTGGAATTTCCGCGAAAGGGAAAATAAGGGACTTGAAGGTATAATTTATTCCCATAGTCGCGACGAGGGTATTGCAAATCCATTTTTGCGGATGTGAAATGTTGGCTCTCACATAGAAGGTTTTAATAAAAAGCATAATTTCAAGCAGTCTCCGACAGAGTTTCGGAGATTTTTATTAATGGTACAGAGCTTGGACTCGGAGACGGCATGGCGCGAGTGAGACAAAATTCGTTTCACAATATGGGAGAAATTTTACAGAATATTTGCTTAATGGCGCGAATAGAAGTTTGACATCATAATAATATAGAATTATAATATTTAGGAAAAAGATAACAGGTGATTTATAATGATAAAGACTTTAATGAAGAGCATAGGGGAGTATAAGGTTTCCTCTATTCTGTCTCCTGTTTTTGTCTCCTTTGAAGTTATCCTCGAATGTTTGTTGCCTCTTGTGATAACCAAACTTGTGGAGTCCATAAAGAGCGGAATAGTTATTTGGGGAACCGACGGAACGTTGGGAATAGGTCAATACGGACTTATTCTTATAGCGATGTCTTTGGCTTCTCTTGCTTGCGGAGCGTTGGCGGGAGCCTTTTGCGCAAAGGCGGCGGCGGGTTTTGCAAAGAATTTGAGACGGGATTTGTTTTATCGCGTTCAGGAGTTTTCTTTTGAAAACATAGATAAATTTTCGACGTCTTCGCTTGTAACTCGAATGACGACGGATGTAATGAACGTTCAACTTTCGTATATGATGATAATAAGGACGGCGATAAGATGTCCGCTTATGATAATTTTTTCCGTCATAATGGCGTTTGTGATGGGCGGAAATCTCGCGTTCATATTTATAGCGGTGATTTTCCCGCTCGGAGCGTTGTTGTTCCTCATCTTGATAAAAGCGTTGCCGTTGTTTCACAGACTCTTTCCCAAGTACGACGCTCTCAACGAGTCGATACAGGAAAACGTCAAGGGTATTCGCGTAGTCAAGAGTTATAACCGAGAAGAATTCGAAAAGCAGAAATTCGACAGAGCCTCTTCGGAATTGCAAAGGAACTTTACCAAGGCGGAACGCTTGCTTGCCTGGAACAACCCCATAATGAATTTCTTCTTTTACGGAGTACTCTCGGCGGTACTGTTTATAGGTTCGTATCTTATTCTGAGTCGTACTCCCGTGGGAGAGGGCGTGACTCTCACTTCGGAAAAAATATCTCAACTTATAGTTTACGGAATGCAAGTACTCATGTCGCTTATGATGTTTTCGATGATTTTCTCTATGATAGCGATGTCTATCGAAAGCGCAAGGCGTATCACCGAGGTTCTTAAAGAGGAAAGCACGCTACACAGTCCCGAAAACGCGTTGACGACAGTCAAGGACGGTTCGGTGGATTTCGAAAACGTCGATTTCAAATACTCGCGTACCGCGGAAAAGAACGTACTCGAAAATATAAATCTCCATATCCGTTCGGGAGAGACTATAGGTATAATAGGCGGTACGGGTTCGTCCAAGACTTCTTTGGTAAACCTCATTTCGAGATTGTACGACGTCACCGAGGGTTGCGTCAAAGTCGGCGGAGAGGACGTAAGAGCCTATGATCTCGAGGCGCTCCGCAATCAAGTCGCGGTGGTGTTGCAGAAGAACGAATTGTTCTCGGGCACGATAAAAGAGAACTTGCGTTGGGGCAATCCCGAGGCTACCGACGAAGAACTCGTCGAAGCCTGCAAACTTGCGCAAGCCGACGAATTTATTCGAGGCTTTCCCGACGGTTACGACACCTATATAGAGCAGGGCGGAACCAATGTTTCGGGCGGACAGAAACAGCGTCTTTGCATTGCGAGGGCGTTGCTCAAAAAGCCCAAAATTCTTATTCTCGACGACTCGACTTCGGCGGTGGATAC
This sequence comes from uncultured Clostridia bacterium, assembly GCA_947581755.1. Taxonomy (GTDB): domain Bacteria; phylum Bacillota; class Clostridia; order Christensenellales; family Pumilibacteraceae; genus CANPVN01. Next base: position 29,410 of record CANPVN010000012.1, read on the forward strand.
GCATACCGACGCGCTTATACGCAAGGCGTTCAAGGAATATATTCCCTCGACTACAAAAATAATCATCGCGCAAAGAACTTCTTCGGTAGAGGACGCCGACAGAATAATAATAATGAATAACGGAAAAATCGACGCCGTGGGTTCACATGAGCAGTTGTTGCATAACAACAAGATATATACCGAAGTTTATCTTACTCAAAACAAGGGCGGAAAGGCGATTTCCTCGCTTTCGGAAATGACTCAAACCGACAAGAAGGAGGGCGACGACAATGAATAAGAATGCTCGCGGAAAACTCAAAGCGCCCAAGGGTACCATGCTGAGAACGCTCAAAGCATTGTTTCATTTCTATCCCTTCCTTATGACGTTTACCTTGATTCTTATTTTGGTAAACGCCGTCATAAGCGCGATCCCCGCGTATTTTATGGGAAATATCTATAAGCAACTCGAATTTGCCGAGGAAGCCATCAAAGCGGGACAGACCGTTGTGTGGAGTTGGGTAGACGGTTACGGCGGAGAAATAACGAAGTCCATGCTCACGTTGATAGGTCTGTATATGATCTCGGTAATTGCGGGAGCCGTGGATAAACAACTCATGGCTGTGATAACGCAAGGCTTTTTGAAGAAGATGCGCGGACTTATGTTTAACGGAATGCAGGATCTTCCCATCAAATATTTCGATACTCACACTCACGGCGAGATAATGAGTTATTATACCAACGATATAGATACGCTGAGGCAAATGATTTCGCAATCCTTGCCGCAGTTGCTGACTTCGGTTGTCATGGTAATTACTTTGTTCGGACTTATGCTGTATTACAGTCTGTGGCTGACATTGATATGCCTTGCCGCAGTTGCGGTAATTTTGATTGTAACCAAGGTCGTGGGCGGCGGCGCGGGAAAATATTTCCTTGCTCAACAGCGCGCGGTTGCCAAGACCGAGGGATATATCGAGGAAATGATGAACGGACAAAAGGTCGTAAAAGTCTTTTGTCACGAGAAGGAAGCGAAGGCGGATTTCGACAAGGTAAACGAAAATCTTTTCGTACAGGCAAACAGAGCCAACAGATATGCGAATATGCTCATGCCCATACTCGGAAACATAGGTCACGTTTTGTATGTCATAATCGCGCTTGTGGGCGGCGTATTCATTCTCAATAAAGTACACAATGTCAGTATTTCGGGCGAAGGTTTCGTTACCGTGGCAGGCGGTATTGCCGTACTGCTTTCCTTTCTTCAGGCGACAAGACAGTTCACTAATAACATAAACCAAGTCTCCAACCAAGTCAACTCCGTAGTAATGGGTCTCGCGGGCGCGGCTCGATTGTTTGCGCTCATAGACGAAAAGCCCGAAGAGGACTTCGGCTCCGTGACTTTGGTCAACGTCAAAGAGGAGAACGGAAAACTTATCGAATGCGAGCATAGAACGGAAGAATGGGCGTGGAAAAAGCCTTTGGCGGACGGTACGACGCAGTTGATTCGTCTTGCGGGAGATATAAGAATATCCGATATGGACTTCGGTTATGTGCCCGAAAAGACGGTGTTGCATAATATTTCTTTGTTCGCTCACCCGGGACAAAAGATAGCCTTTGTGGGCGCTACGGGCGCGGGAAAGACGACCGTTACGAATCTTCTCAATCGCTTTTACGACATAAAGCAAGGGACTATTCTGTATGACGGCATAAATATCTCGGAAATCAAAAAAGGAGAACTCCGACGCTCGATAGGAATGGTCTTGCAAGATACCAACTTGTTTACAGGCTCCGTCATAGACAATATCCGTTACGGCAGAACGGACGCCACCGACGAGGAGTGTGTCGAAGCCGCAAAACTTGCGGGCGCGGACGACTTTATAACAAGACTGCCCGAGGGATATAATACGATGCTCCACCAAAACGGCGCAAATCTCTCTCAAGGACAGAGACAGTTGTTGTCGATTGCGAGAGCGGCAGTCGCCGACCCGCCCGTCATGGTTCTCGACGAGGCTACGAGCTCCATCGATACCCGTACCGAAGCCATCGTGCAAGCGGGCATGGATAAACTCATGGAGGGCAGAACGGTTTTCGTCATCGCTCACAGATTGTCCACCGTCAAGAACTCCGATGCGATCATGGTTCTCGAACACGGCAGAATAATAGAGCGCGGCAATCACGAACAATTGATTGCTCAAAAAGGTCAGTATTATATGCTTTATACGGGCGCTTTCGAACTCGAATAAAGACAAAAACAACGCAATTTTTACGGCGTGGCGAAACTTGTCGTCGCGCCGTATTCTTTTTAATACGAATAAAAATTATCCCCACAGGTATTATGATTTTGACTGAAAAGTCCTTTCGGGCGGGTGGATATTTTTTTACAAAGAAGGTTCGAGGGAAAATGATTTGATATTTTATATTAAAATCGATTGTGATTTGAAGCATTTTATGGTACAATAACTCATAATGAAAGCAAAGAAGATATCAAAGACGAAACTTCTCGTGGGAGTTGCCGCCGTAGTGTTGATTGCCTTGATTGCGGTGTTCTTGTTGTCGGGAAAGAATTTCGAAGTTTTCAAGAGTTTTTTCCGCAAAGACATAACTCGCGAAGAAATAAGAGAGACGGCGCGGGGATTGGGAATCAAAGGAGTTATATCGGTAGCGCTTTTGGCTATGTTGCAGATAATATTCGTCTTTCTGCCCGCCGAGCCCGTTCAGGTGATAGCGGGTGTAAGTTACGGTTTGGGCTTCGGAATTGCCATTTGTATGGTCGGCGTATTTATAGGAAACACCGTTATATATATTCTGTACAAAGTTTTCGGCAAGCGAATCGGAGAATTTTATTCTTCGAAAATCGATATTGATTGGAACAGCGCAAAGACTTTTCGGATAATCGCTTTGATAATTTTTATACTTTACTTTTTGCCCGCCATTCCTTACGGAATGATATGTTTCTTTGCGGCAAGCACGGGAATCAAGTATCCTAAATATATAGGTATCACGCTGTTGGGTTCTTTGCCTTCGGTTGTGATAGGAGTGGGACTTGGAGATCTTGCGATACAGACAAGTCTGATTTGGGCGGCGGTCATATTCGTCATCTTGCTTGCCGTCGTCATCGTTGTAGTAATAAAAAGGGATAAGATAGTAAAGAAATTGAACGCTTATATCAAGAAAAAGAGCAAACCTTATTCTTCGGATACCCAAGTGAGAAAGCCCAATAAGCCTCTTTACAGGACTTTTGTGTTCTTTTCGAATATATTTTTGGCTTTTAAGTTGAGGCTTAAATGCCGTCGCAGCGTCAAAATACCCGAAGGTCCCTCGATAGTGCTTGTGACTCACGGGTGTTTTATAGACTTTATGTTCGTGCTTAAATATCTTATAAAGTGTTATCCTCACATAGTAACGGCGAGAATGTATTTTTATCATAAATTTATGGGGAACATGATGCGTAAGGGCGGCATAATACCCAAGAGTATGTTTACCGCCGATTTCGAATGCGCGCGCAACTGCTTTCGCGTGCTGAAAAGCGGAGAAGTTCTGTTGATGATGCCCGAGGCTCGACTCAGTACCGTCGGCAGATTCGAAGGGATACAGGATGTCACCTCTAAATTTTTGTATACCGCGGGAGTCAAACTGTATATTATGAAACTTCACGGCAATTATTTTGCTCGACCCAAGTGGGGGAACGGCATACGCAGCGGCTCCACGGTGGAGTGCGAGATAGACGAACTTTACACGCCCGAGGAGTTGAAGGAAATGGATTACGATACCTTCAAGAAAAAACTCGACGAGGCGATGTACTATGACGAGTATGAATGGCTCGAAACGAGACCCAAACTCAAGTACAAATCCAAAAAACTTGCTCAAGGTCTCGAGGGGATACTGTATAAATGCCCGCAATGCGGACATGAACTTTGCACGCAAACAAAGGGCAGAAAAATTTTCTGTACTCATTGCGGCATGGAGGCGGAACTCGACGACAGATACGCTTTCCTGGGGCAAAAGCCCTTCAAAGATATTCGTTATTGGTGGGATTATCAATATGATTGTCTCGTAAACGAGATAAAAAACGATCCCGATTGCTTTATACAAGCCGAGGTGGAACTTAAACATTCTTCTCTCGACGGAAAGAAGTGTCTGCGTCATGCGGGAGAGGGCGTTTGCCGCCTCGACGCAAACGGGCTTGTTTACAGCGGCACCGACGACGGCAAAGAGACCGAAGTACGCTTTTCTGGCGGGGAAATTTACAGAATTTTATTCGGAGTCAACGAGGATTTCGAGATCTATTCGGGCAAAGAAATTTACTTTTTCGTGCCTCGCGATAAGAGAGAATGCGCCAAGTGGTATCTTGTAAGTACGGCGCTCAAAGATTATTTTAAGAGTTGAAGCATTATGAAAAACAGAAATTCCGACAAAGATTTTACAAACGACGAAGTTAGCGGCGTAGAACAGGGCGATGAGATAGCCAAACAAAAGGAAAGCACATTTGCGCATATCAACTTAAAAGCATTTATCACCGTCCTTATAATGTTGCTTGCAATTATCGCATTGTCCGCGATACTTACGCTTATCATTCCCCAAGGGCATTACACGAGGGACGAGGCGGGCAACATAGACATAGACAGTTTTGTCCAAGGCTCGGTACAGGGCATTGCTTTTTGGCGCGTCATAACTGCGCCTTTTCGCGTTTTTGCGTCTTCGGACTCTCTTACCGTGATAATGATAAGCATTTTCTTGCTTGTCATGAGCGGAGTTTTCAACATAATAGACAAGACGGGCGGGATGCCGTCGATAATCAAGTTCACGAAAAAACGCTTTGCCTCGCGCAAGAATGTGATTCTGTGCGTTATGGTGCTGATATTTATGGCGTTCGGAAGTTTTTTCGGTATGTTCGAGGAACTTGTTACGCTGTTGAGTATAGTGGTACTCATGGCGTTGTCGTTGGGTTTCGATACGCTTACAGGTCTCGGAATGTGTATGATGGCGGCATGTTTCGGCTTCGCTTCCGCCATTACAAATCCCTTTTCGGTGGGAATAGCGTCGGGCATAGCGGGAGTGCGAGTCATTGACGGTATCTATCTCAGAATAATTTTATTCGTACTCATCTATGTTTTGCTTTGCGCATTTCTGTTGATCCACACAAGGCGGATAGCGAAAAATCCCCGAAAGAGTATGACTTACGACCTCGATCGGGAAAAACTGCTTTCCATGAAAAGCGAAAGCGAAGAGATGACTCGCGAGGAAACGAGAATTTTCCGTATCTATGTCATTTTCTTTGCCGTTCAGCTTGTCTTTTTGTTGTTGTCGGCTTCTGTAAGCGCGCTTTCGTCGTATGCCATTCCGATTTTATCGGTGAGTTTTCTTGTCGGCGGACTTATTTGCGGCGGCATAATAAAACGCGAAATAAAGACTCCGCTGTTGTGGCTGTTGAAAGGTATGTTGTCGATGGTTCCCGCAATCGTGATGATTGCGCTTGCCTCGTCGGTAAAACTTATTATGACCGAGAGCAACATAATAGACACCGTGTTGCACGCCGTAATAGGGATGCTCGAAGGCAAACATCCCTTTGTCAATGTATTGATAATATACGCGCTTATATTGTTTCTTCAGATTTTCATAGGTTCGGCGTCGGCGAAGATTTTATTGATAATGCCGATAATGTTCGAGATTTGCACGGTAATCGGCATTTCTCCCAATCTGTTGATTCTCACATATTGTATGGCGGACGGTTTTACCGATGTTATTTTACCCACAAATCCCGTGCTTTTGATAGGGCTTTCGATGACGGGAGTCTCTTACGGTAAATGGTTCCGCTTTACTTGGTGGTTTCAGATACTCGTATTTGCGTTGACTTTGGCTATGTTGTTTGCGGGCGTGGCGATAGGCTACTGAGCCGTTTTGTCAAGTCTTGCTGTATTGCGAGTTGTACATGGAACTGTATATGCCGTTTACCGACAAAAGTTCTTCGTGAGTGCCTTTTTCCGCTATGTGTCCGTCTTTGATTACCAATATGACGTCGGCATTCTTTATTGTCGAGAGTCGGTGCGCGATTATGAAGCAAGTGCGCCCCTCGGTGAGAGACGCCATTGCCTTTTGAATGAGCGCCTCCGTGCGGGAGTCTACATTTGACGTCGCCTCGTCGAGTATCAACATGGAAGTGTTGGGGAGCATGGCTCTCGCTATCGTTATCAGTTGTTTTTGTCCCTTAGAGACGTTTATTCCGTCGTCGGACAACATAGTGTCGTATCCGTCGGGGAGAGCGTCGATAAACGAATCTATCTTGGCGGCTTTTGCGGCTTTTATCACATCCTCGAGAGAAGCGTCCTCTCTGCCGTATGTGATATTTTCTTTTATTGTGCCGTAAAACAGCCAAGTGTCCTGTAAAACCATCGTATACGCGCCGCGCAGACTGTCGCGAGTGACTTGTTGTATCGGCTTTCCGTCCACCGAAATGACTCCGTCGTCTACGTCGTAAAAGCGCATAAGGAGATTTATTATCGTAGTCTTTCCGCTACCCGTGGGACCCACTATCGCCACGGTCTGCCCCGAATGAGCGTGCAGACAAATATCGTATAAGATTTGTTTGTCTTTGTCGTAGCCGAAATTCACATTGTCGAGAACGACTTCGCCCTTTACTTCGGTAAGAACTTCGGCGTCGGGTAAATCGAGAGGTTCGGGCTTTTCGTCTATTATGCGGAATACGCGTTCCGCCGCCGCAAATGCAGATTGAAATTCATTCATTATGTTGGCAAACTCGTTTATGGGACCCGCAAATTTTCGCGAGTACATTACAAACTGCGCAACGCCGCCCAACGAGATAAACCATAAAGACTCCGCGGGTACTACGCCGTTACGGCTGTAAAGGAATAGAATGCCGCCGAAGATCATTATAAGCGACAGCGAAAGGTTGTTGATGAAATTCACCGCGGGACCTATCACGGCTCCCGCATAGTCGGCATTGTAATATGCGTCCATGGCGTCGGAGTTGCGCGCGTTGAATCTTTCCTCTATGACATCGGCTTTTCCGTAGGCGCGGATCGTCTTTGTTCCCGAGAGCATTTCTTCGGCGTAGCCGTTCAATTCTCCGAGTTTTCTCGAACGCTTGCTGAACAGCGGGTGTATCTTCTTTGTCTTGTATTTTGTGAATATGAGCGCGATAGGCACCGTTATCACAAAGACGAGAATGAGCGGCTTGGAGATAACGAACATATAATACAACGAACCGAATATAGTGTATAAACTCGTAAGCACCTGTATCAAATCCGACGAAAGAGAGGAGTTTATCGTATCTATGTCGTAGGAAATTCGACTTACGGTGTCTCCGATCGCGTGCGAATCGAAATAACTAATCGGGAGCCTCGTAAGGTTGTCGAACAGTTGCTTGCGCATTCTGTAAGTGACTCTTTGACTGAGTATAGTCATCACCGCATGAAGCGCATAAGTCAGTATAGCCGAAGCGACATAGCAGATAAGCATCTTTATGGCGTTTTCGGTGACGGTGTCGATAAGTACGCCGCCTTCGTTTCCTATGGCGTCCATCGCGCTTCCCAAATATCTCGGTCCCATCAGCGCAAGTTGGTTCGAGGCAAGCGTCAGAAGTATAGCGGGTATAGCTATGTACCAATATCTGAAAATGTATCCCAACAGACGCAGCAGTATTCGCTTATGATTGCGTTTTTGGGGTTTTGCGTTATTCGAGGGAGTTATGTTTTTTGTGTTATCAGTCAAGGAAGGCGCCTCCCATTTGAGATTCCGCAATTTCACTGTAAGCGGGGCAAGAGAAGAGGAGTTCTTCGTGTTTTCCCATTCCCGTTATTTTTCCGTCCTCGAGCACGATTATAAGGTCGCAACTTTGCACGCTGCTCACTCGTTGAGCGACTATTATCTGCGTGGAAGAAGTCATATTCTCTTTTAACGCTTTTCGCAGCATGAGGTCTGTCTTGAAGTCGAGCGCAGACGAAGAGTCGTCGAGAATAAGTATATCGGGATCTTTTGCGACGGCGCGCGCGATAAGCAGACGCTGTTTTTGTCCGCCCGAAACATTGACTCCTTTTTGAGACAGAGATTGTTCGTAACCGTCGGGAAGCGCAGAGATAAAGTCGTGCGCTTGGGCGATCTTTGCCGCTCTTTCGACTTGTTCGCGAGTGAGATCTCTGCCGAATTTTATATTTTCTTCTATCGTATCGGCATATAGAAAGTCGTTTTGCATAGCCACGCCGAACAGTTTGCGTAAATCGTCGTCGGCGTAAGTTCTTACGTCCTTGCCCGCAATGCGAACCGCTCCCGAATCCACGTCGTAAAAACGCATAAGAAGATTGAGAATGGTAGTTTTGCCGCTGCCTGTGTGACCTATGATGCCCAAAGAACCGCCTTTGGGGAGAGAAAAACTCATGTGACTTATATTGTCGGTCTTGCCGTTGTAGGAAAAAGTCACGTCGTCGAATACTATATAGCCGTCCTCTTTGACAAAGGGAAATTCGTTCTCGTCCTTTACCGTAAGGTCTGCGGGTGAGTCGATGACTTCGGCTATTCGTTTTGCCGACGCGCTGCTTTTTGTGTACATTATAAAAATTCTTGTTATGGAGATTAACGCCATGGAAATCATGGTAAAGTATTGAGTAAAGGCGATTATCTTCCCCGGCTCGGTCTTAAGTCCCATTACCCGATATGCGCCGATAAGCACCACGAACACGACGCCGAGATTCATCAAAAGATTGAGAGCGGGGTTTACAATTCCCATGGTAAGTCCCGCTTTCGTCTCGTTTTTGACGAGTTTTTTATTTACTTTGTCATATCTGCGACGTTCGTAATCGGTCTTTGACAAAGCCTTTATGACTCTTATTCCCGCCGAGTCCTCTCTTACCACTCTTATCATTCCGTCCACCGAGGATTGTACTTTGGAGTAGAGAGGAATACCTTTGTGCGAAACGAGGTATATCACGACGAATACTACGGGCATAAGTCCGAGCATGACAAGCGCGAGGAAGGGGTCGAGTATAAGCGAAACGGCTATTCCGCCCAAGAGCAAAAGCGGCGCTCTCACTCCCAATCTCTGCATCATTCCCGTAAAATTGTGAACATTGTAAGTGTCGGTGGTTATTCTCGATTCCAGCGACGGCAGAGTAAAGCGGTCGGTTTGTCTGCCCGACAAATTCATTATTCTTTCGAAGAGTTCGCATCTTATGCGTTCCGCGCTCATTCTTGCGGTGTATGCCGCCATACGATTGGCTATGACGTTGCATATAAGAGCGATAAGCGCGCATATTATCATCGCAATTCCCCACAGCACGATATTTATTATCTTGCCGTTTTCGGGGATGACGGTGTCGAGTATGTAACTTAAAATGAAGGGAAGAGCGAGTTCGATAAAAGTACCGACGGCTTTAATCAAAAAGCCGACGACCATTCTTGTTTTATAGGGTTTCAGATATCGAAAAATAAATTTCACGCTCAATTCCGTCCAAACGATTCTTCCGAATCGAATTATACATTATTTTTCGAATCATTGCAACTTTTTTTGTTCAGGCATTGACTTTTTGTCTGAAGAATTCGAGATTTCCTTTGAGTCGGCTGTCCGTCGGATTGAGTTCGATCGCTTTTTCGAGGTAGAATAACGCCTTTTCGTAATTGCCTACGCTATACAGAGAATACGAGAGCAAGTCATAGGGATATTCGTTCCAGGCGCGGGGTTCGCTGATGTAACTTTGGGGACGCTCGGCGATGTCAAGCGCTTCGAGACAAAAATGTATTGCTCCGTAATAGTTCTTTTGCGTATAGAAAAGAGTAGCGGTATCCACATAAGGCTCGCGCAGATAAGGCGCTTCGGCAATGGCGCGATATAACCACCGCAGAGCCTCGCGGACTTGACCCAATCCGAGATAATCTTTGGCGATATATCTCATAGAAGCGCATCTCTCGTCCGCCCAAATAGCCGATTTGAGCGACAGATGCCGCTTCAAAGTCTCTATACTTTTTTCCCATAAACCTTTGTACATATATTCTCTTCCGAGATAGTGCATATTGCGGTCGTCCTCGGGCTGTTCTTTGACGGACAGCTCGAGGAGCCCCAAATAGGAAGAGCGCGACTTCTTTTCGTCGGGATAGTGATGCAGAGTTATCGGGAGATTTATCTTTGAGTAGGGTTCTCTGCCCGTGTATTTCAAAACTTCATGCACGGGATGCACCCATTCGAAGTCTCGTCGGGTATGGATTTTCTCGATAAAGAACACGTGACCCTCTCGTCCCGTTTCGTCATGTGACCATACATAGCGATAGTACGCTTGTTTTATGCCTTTTTTCCAGACTTTTTCGAGGGCGGCTCTCCAACCTTTGTCGAATACTTCGTCAAGATCGCAGCATACGCATATATCCGCATCCTCGGGCACGAGAGCAAGAGAACGATTGCGCGCCGTGTCGAAACGCCAGGGGTTTATGATCTCTGTCTTGACAACTGCTCCCGCTTGGGACAGAATTTTTACCGTTTCATCCTCGGAACCCGTGTCAAGGACATAAACGCCGTCTGCCTCTTTGACCGAGTCGTACCAGCGTTTACAAAATTTTTGCTCGTTTTTACTTATTGCATAGACGTAAATCTTCATATTTTTATTATATGAAGCCGATAAAACGCTTGACAATAAGTTTTTAATACCTTATAATAGTAAGGCTATATTGATTGATTAGGAGATAATGTTATGAAAGAGAAGATACATCCCGATTATCATGAAGTTACGATGGTATGCGCGTGCGGGGCTTCGTTTGTTACGGGCTCTACCAAAAAGGGCGATGTTGTAAAGGTCGATGTTTGCAGCGAATGTCATCCTTTCTATACGGGTAAGCAAAAGCACACCGAATCGGGCGGACGAATCGATAAATTCAACAAGCGTTTTGCAAAAAAGAATTAGTTCAGGCTATACCGAACATTTAACCATATCTTTCCGATAGGGCGTTTTAAGCGTACGATCGAATAGGTGTGGTTTATTTTTTTAAGGGGGACTTGTCAAAAATGGAGAAACCCGAATTTTACGCTTCCATAGGCGGACAGGCGCTGATGGAAGGAGTCATGATGAAAGGACCTCATTCCATGGCGATGGCGGTGAGAGACCCCGACGGCGAGATACAACTCGAGACCAAAAGATTGAAAGGTCCGAGGTGGTATTCCAAAGTGCCCGTTTTGCGTGGATTTATTGCCTTTTTCGCTTCTATGATAGTGGGAATAAAGTGTCTTACACGCTCGAGCGAAGTCTGCTATCCCGAGGAAGAGAGTCTTTCGAAGGGCGGAATGGCGTTTGCCGTGATTTTGGGCTTATTGTTGGCGGTGGGGATTTTCATTCTTATTCCCGAGGGAATAGTGGAAGTTTTCGACAGATATGTTTACGCCTCGTTGAGCGAGAATATAAAAGTACTTCTCAACAGTCTTATCGCGGGAGTTCTTCGAATAATCATCTTCGTTTTGTATCTTTTGCTGAGTTCCAAAATGAAGGACATAAGGCGTACTTTCATGTATCACGGCGCGGAACATCGTACTATCAACTGCTATGAATCGGGAAAGCCCTTGTGCGTCGAAAATATACAGACTTCCTCTACAAGACATACGCGTTGCGGCACGACTTTTTTGTTTATCGTTATGGTGATAAGCATTCTCGTATTTGCGCTTGTGAATTGGTTGGTAAGTCTTATGGGGTACAGTTCGAATATATGGATGAGGTTGGGACTCAAGATAGTTTTGCTTCCCTTTGTGGCGGGAATATCTTACGAAGTTCTCAGATTGTTGGCGAAACTTCCCGATAACGCTTTTGTCAAAGCGCTCCGCGCTCCAGGCCTTGCGCTTCAGTCTCTTACGACTCGTATTCCCGAGGACGACATGGCGGAAGTGGCAATGGTGAGTTTCAAAGCCGTTATGGAAATGGAAAAGAATCCCGATTTGCCCGAGGCGGTTTTCTTCCGTCACGACATAGGGAAAGTTCGTGCGTTCATAGCCGAGGGATTGAAAGACACCGACGCAGACGACTCCGAGAGCGATTGGATTTTGTGTCACGTTACGGGTTTGAAAAGAAATCATTTGCGCGAAATAAAAGTCGTTTCGGATAAGGACTATAAAAAGATAAAAGAAATAGTCGCGAGACGAAAAGAAAACGAACCGTTGGATTATATCTTCGGTTACAAAATATTTTACGACAAGAATATAAAACTCAACGACTCCGTGCTTATTCCGCGTCCCGAGACCGAACTTTTGTGCGAGAAGGCGTTGGAGATAATAGGGGACGGCTCTCCCGCCGTTCTTGACTTGTGTACGGGTTCGGGCTGTATCGCCGCCGTACTTTCGGACACAGCGGCGAATATAACGGCTTCGGATGTCTCCGCCGCGGCGTTGGAGACAGCCAGACAAAATGTGCCCGAAAAAGTCAAACTCGTTCTGAGCGACCTTTTCCAAAACATAGAGGGGAAGTTCGATTTGATAGTCTGCAATCCTCCTTATGTGACCCAAGAAGAATTGAAATCGCTTTCTCCTTCGGTAAAGAAAGAACCCGTCATCGCGCTCGACGGCGGAAAGGACGGACTCGATTTTTACAGAAGAATAGCGTCCGAGGCGGGCGAAAGGCTTTATCCACACGGAGTAATTCTTATGGAGATAGGCGCGACTCAAGCGGACAGCGTAAAGGCGTTGTTTCGAAACGACTACGAAGTCGAGATTTTCAAGGACCTGTCGGGGCTGGACAGGATCATAAAAGCGACAAAAAAGGTTTAAGGTGTAATCGATGAATTTAAGCAAATTGCAAAATATAAAGACCAAATACGAGGAGTTGTCGGCTCAGATCGCGGACAGCGCCGTCATTGCCGATACCAAGTTGTGGACGACTCTCGTCAAGGAGCAGAGCAAACTTCAGCCCGTAGTTGACGCTTACGACAGATACGGCGCGACGATCGAGGAAATCGCGGGTGCAAAACATATCATGAATACCGAATCCGACCCCGAACTTATCGAAATGGCGCGCTCCGAAGTGGAATTGAAGATAAAAGAAAAAGAAAAGATAGAAGAAGAACTCAAAATTTTGTTGCTTCCCCGCGACCCCAACGACGACAAGAACGTAATAATCGAAATACGCGGCGGCGCGGGCGGAGAAGAAGCGAGTCTCTTCGGCGCCGAACTTATGAGAATGTACAAGATGTATGCCGAAAAGAAGGGCTGGACAGTCGAGGATATGGACCTTAATATGACAGAACTCGGCGGAGTCAAAGAGGCTGTGTTCAGCATAGGCGGCGACAGCGTCTATTCGAGATTGAAGTTCGAAAGCGGAGTCCATCGCGTTCAACGCGTCCCCGATACCGAGTCTCAAGGCAGAGTGCATACCTCTACCGCTACCGTTGCCGTACTTCCCGAAGTAGAGGACGTCGTCGTCGAAATCAATGAAAAGGACCTTAAAATAGATACTTATCGCAGCGGCGGCGCGGGCGGACAGCACGTCAACAAGACGGAATCGGCAATAAGAATAACTCATATTCCCACAGGCATAGTCGTTCAGTGTCAGGACGAACGCAGTCAGATAAAAAACCGCGATAAAGCGATGCGACAGTTGAGAAGCAAACTGTACGAAAAAATGCAGAGCGAAGCCGATAAAGAATATTCCCAAAACCGCAAAAGTCAGGTGGGTACGGGCGACAGAAGCGAACGAATAAGAACTTATAACTTTCCGCAGGGCAGAGTCACCGACCACCGCATAAATATGACGATTTATACAATAGACTCCTTCATGAACGGCGACCTCGACGAGATGATAGACGCCTTGATAATCGCCGACCAAACCGCAAAACTCGAGGCGGAAACGGACGCCTGAGAACTCCAAAACAAAAAGACCGTCTTATACCACACCCCAAAAGTCAACCTCTTTTCGGGTGTGATTTTTTGTAAAATCGTCATAAACGGTTGACAAAGGCACAATTTACGACTAAAATATAGTTGTATTATAGATTAGTCGTAAGGAGTGGTTATGTATATTCACAGAAATATAGAGACGGTATTGAAAAAGAGAGCAAGCTACAGCAGATGTATTCTTGTTACGGGGGCAAGACAAGTCGGAAAATCGACTCTGTTGAAAACTCTGTATCCCAATGTCAGATATGTAACTTTTGACGATAAACTTTTATTGAATGTCGCGGTCGAGGACCCCAAACTATTTATAAAAAATCTGCCTAAGCCGTCGATCATAGACGAGGTGCAGTATGCTTCCGAGATATTTCCGTATATCAAAATCGAGTGCGACAAACCCGATATGTATGAAAATTATTATTTGACGGGTTCGCAACAGATGCAGTTGATGTCGAGAGCGCAGGAGTCGCTCGCGGGAAGAATCTCCATTCTGGAATTGCAAAATTTATCTCTTCGCGAACTTAACGGCATAAATTTTAATCGGCATTTTGTTCCTACCGAGCAATATATTACCCAAAGGGAGAAGTGTCTTAAACCGTACAATGATCTTTGGCAGACCATTCACCGCGGCATGTATCCCGAAATTAATGTTACCGAAAGGGATTGGTTGGACTTTTATTCTTCTTATGTCAGAACATATTTGGAGCGGGACATAAAAGAAGAGATAGAGATAAAAGATACGCTTGCCTTTACGAGATTTCTTTCCGCCGTGGCGGCGCGCACGTCGCAAATGCTGAATTATGCGTCGATTGCGCAAGAAGTCGGCGTGACTCAGGTAACTGTCAAGAATTGGATCTCCGTATTGGAGAGAACGGGGATAGTTTTCATATTGCAACCCTATTATTCGAGTCATTTAACGAGAGCGATCAAAACTCCCAAACTCTATTTCAGAGATACGGGACTCGCTTGTTATCTTTCAAAATGGAACAATGCGGAAGCGCTCGAACAAAGCGCCGTCGCGGGGAGTATGTTCGAAACCTTTGTCATTTCCGAGATATTGAAGTCTTTTTCAAACGAGGGCAGCGACTATACGTTCAACGTGTTCTATTATCGCGGCAAAGACAAAAAGAAAATCAAAGAAAACGGCAACTCGTTTGAAGAAGAGAGCGAAATCGACCTCATCATCGAAGAGAACGGCGTGCTCTATCCAATAGAGATCAAAAAAAGCGCCAACCCCAACAAAGCGATGGCGGCGGCGTTTGAAGTGTTGGACAAAGACGTGGATAAAAAGCGCGGTATGGGTGCAATTGTTTGCCTGTACGACGATAAACTCTATCTTTCCGATAATTTGATAGTTCTACCCATAGAGTATATTTAGACTTGTATTTTTTCGTACCGAAATTCGGGAATAGAACACCCGAGAACTCCAAAACAAAAAGACCGTTTTATATCACACCCAAAAAGTCAACCTCTTTTCGGGTGTGATTTTTTTTGTATATCTGAATTTATAACTTTTCAATATATCCCGAAAAGATCGTTCGGGGTAATATCGAGACGCTTACAAAGGAACTCGATTTTTTCGTAATCGAGTTGCAGTTTTCCCGTCTCGTAGTTGGAATAATCGGGCTGATATTTGCCCAATTCCGCCGCAAGTTGCGCCTGCGAAAGCCCTTTCGCGCGCCTTGCGATTTTCAAATTTTCTCCCACTCGTTTTGCAATTTCCATACTGAAATTATAGGGAAAAATACTATAAATTGCTTGACTTATAGGACTTTTCCCTATATAATAGGGTATATTCTTTTTTTATACTTGCTTATATGAGCAAGGTAAATCATGGCTAAAAGTGTACAACAAAATATTCTACAAGGAGTGTTTTTTATGAAGAAGTTTTTAATGTTAGTCTCAGTCATACTCTGCTTGATTTGCTCGCTTTTCGCCTTTGCCGCATGCGGCGAAGGAAAGCCCGATAACGGTGGAAGCACGGGCAACGGCGGCACACAGACCGAACAACCCGGCGAGGGACAAACTCCCAAGCCCGATGAAAAAGCCGAATATACAGTTAGTTTTGATAGCAAAGAAGGCTCGAGCGTTCCGTCTCAAAAGGTAAAGGAAGGAGAAATACTCGTTGAACCCAAAGACCCTACAAAGGAAGGATATTCCTTTGACGGTTGGTATAGCGATGAAAATTTTGCTGAGGAGTGGAATTTCAATAATCCCGTAACGAAGTCTATGACGCTGTATGCGAAATGGCTTTTGGATCCAAAGGGCATAAACTACGAACTTGTAAACGATTATTATAGAGTAATAAGTTATGTAGGTCAAAGTACAGAAGTGGTTATTCCGAATAATTATGACGGAAAACCCGTAAAAGAAATATCCGAATACGCGTTTCAAAATTGCAGCGGATTTACAAGTGTAAAGATAGGAGAAAATGTACAGATGATAGGAGCCTCTGCGTTCAATAATTGCAGTGGACTAATGGGAGAATTAAAGATACCCGATAATGTAATCTCGATAGGCGAGTCTGCGTTCAACGGATGTATTAGACTTGAAAGTGTAACAATAGGCGCACAGACGATAGGTAATTCTGCGTTCAACGGATGTATTAGACTTGAAAGTGTAACAATAGGCGCACAGACGATAGGTAATTCTGCATTCAAGGATTGTAGTGGACTGACGAGCGTAACAATAGGAGATAACATACACAAGATAGGCTCTTCTGCATTCCAAAATTGTAGCAGACTAATGGGAGAATTAAAGATACCCGATAATGTAATCTCGATAGGCGAGTCTGCGTTCAATGGATGTATTAGACTTGAAAGTGTAACGATAGGAGAAAATGTACAGACGATAGGCAGTGCTGCGTTCTCTGGTTGCAGAGGATTGACAAGTGTAACGATAGGAGAAAATGTACAGGCGATAGGCAATTCTGCGTTCTATAATTGCAGCGGACTAACAGGAGAATTAAAGATACCCGATAGTGTACAGTCGATA
>CANPVN010000013.1 GCA_947581755.1 uncultured Clostridia bacterium
GTTCGATAATTGCAGCGGACTTGAAAAAGTAACTATAAGCAATTTATCCGCTTGGTGTAAAATAGACTTTGAAAATTATAGTGCCAATCCGTTATATTCTGCTGAACACTTATATTTGAATAACGAAGAAATAAAAGATCTTGTTATTCCGACAGATATAACCGAAATTAAACAATATGCGTTCTATGGTTGCAGCGGACTTGAAAGTGTAACGATAGAAGAAAATGTACAGACGATAGGCGATTATGCGTTCTATAATTGCAGCGGAATTACAGGAGAATTAAAGATACCGAATAGTGTAACCTCGATAGGCATTTGTGCGTTCTCTGGTTGCATCGGACTTGAAAGTGTAACGATAGGAGAAAATGTACAGACGATAGGTAAATGCGCGTTCTTGGCTTGCAGCGAATTGACAAGTGTAACATTCAAGAATCCCACAGGTTGGAAAGTTTCAACAAAAGAAGATATGACCGATTCCAAACCTGTGGATTTAGGCAATCCCGAGCAAAACGCCCGATATCTTACATCATATGGTTATTATCATGACTACTATTGGAAGAGAGGAGAAGAAAATGAGTAAAGAAGATTCTGTAACACTTTATAAATATATGCCCCTAAAATATGCCGCTGATGCAATAAAAAATGGACGATTATATCTTAATATAACTGCAAGCATTGTCTGTAATTAAACTTGCTTGGAAAATTGGAAAAGCATACTTCAAAGTATTCTACTCAAATCAAAACTTAATATTTTATACCTATTAAAAAAGAGTCTCAAAAGTTTTTTCTTTTGAAACTCTTTTTACAAGATTTGATTTTAACAATTATGCGCCGACGTTGAACTTTCCCGATTTTAATAATTTATTGAATATTATGGTTGCAACAGGTATATTCGTGCTTAAAACCGAGGGGATTATAAAACTTACATAATATTCGGGAGATGTTGAAATGGGCATTCCGAAATAAAGATTCAATGCGTAAAATATCAATATTGCCTGCGCCATAAATATAAGTCGATAAGCAAGAGATGTCTTAAGGTTGAAATTCGAACGTTTGCGGGCGTCGTAATAAAATCTGTATACGCAAGCGGAAATTATGGGAAACGCGGCGGCAAAGACTACCGACAAGATATAGATTGTTTTATCAACTGCGGAAAAAGTCGGAGTGGGCTTTAAAACAAACTGTATCAATACGAAGGAAACTAAAATTTCCAACAACATAATTCCAAAAAGTATGCCATATTTAAAGAGGGCAAGTTTATTACTGTAATAATAAAACTTTTGATTATATTCTCTTCCTATATTATCGTCATGCTTCTTTATAACAACATCGTTACCGTAATCGGCGCCCTTTTGAATTACAGAGTCGAATTTTCTTATCTGTACGTTGTGTCCCAAATTAAAATCACTCAAATCATATTCGCCCAAAGGCTCAGGCATTGGCTTCGGCTCTTCTTGTTGCGGTTGCTGTATTGGTTGTGGCTGAGGAGGCGGGGACGGCGGCGGAGTATAATGAGACATTGTTTTTGCCTTTTCATCAAGCTTATCGAGCAAAGATTTTCCATCGCTTTCCGGAAGCACTACATTTTCAATATGTCCGACATCCGAATGATAACTATAAAACTCGGGTTTATATGTTTCGGGCTTTTGAGGTTCTGCCTTAGCAAAAATGTCTTGAGGCGGCGGAGTATAAGGCTGAGCGTTTTTCTCTTCCGAATAAGACTCGTCATCATCATCGAAAATATCCTCATCATCAATATCCAACTCATCATCGATATTTGAGTTCATATCCGCAAAACTCATATCAACGGTCTCGGGATTATAAGTCTTATCGCGCATGGTTCCGATATAACTTTCCTTTTCGCTATAATCGGAAGAATACATCAAATCTATATCCTTATCGTTATCGGAATTATCAAGTTCATAGGAAGGTTGGATCTCTTCGGGATCTTCATCGTCATAATGTTGTTTATCGTCAACAAATACCACTGCGTCACAGTACGAAGCATCTTCAGACTCCGAGTCTTGCGTCTGTGAATCTTCGGGCTTCGTTTCCGATACTTCATCTTCCTCATCGTCATAATGCTGTTTATCGTCAACAAATACCACTGCGTCACAGTACGAAGCATCTTCCGATTCCGACTCTTGCGTCTGTGAATCTTCGGGCTTCGTTTCCGATACTTCATCTTCTTCATCGTCATAATGCTGTTTATCATCGATAAAGACTACAGCATCGCAGTACCGATCATCGGGAGAGGCATCTGAGCGATTTTCTGAATTTTCATCTTGAGCAGCGTTACTTTCATCCGAAAGATTTAATTCCTCTTCGGAAAATTCTTCATCTCCATATCCTTCGGTTTCTGAATATGAATCATAGTTTTTGACGGAAGAAGAAAGGGGATCGTCACCCATGGAAATAAGCGCATCGATTAAAGTTCGGGAATATTCCCAATCTGCCTTGTTATGTACAAAAACTTCTTTACCTCTATCGGTCAAAGTGAAATATTTTCTTCTGCCGCCGATAGATTTTGCGCCCCAATAAGATTTTATAAATCCCTGAGTTTCAAGTCGTTTCAAAGAACTATAGAGTGTAGGCTGCTTAAGTTGATATTTGCCTTTACTACGCTGTTCAATCTCTTTGAGTATATCATAACCATAGCGATCGCCTTCATACAATGCGCGCAAAATAATGGTATCGATATTACCTCTTATAAGATCACTGTTGATAGTATCTCCACTCATTCGCTTTTATTTCACCACCATTAGTTTTTTATTAAGTAAATTATATCCTAAGAAAGAGATTTTGTCAAACAAATATTATGTCACACATAAATCTTTTTCTTAAATAATATTGTCCGAAAATGTCGCATTTAAGGATAATTTATCTGTCATAATAAGCATATTTATTATAATTCCTTTCTGAATTTGCAATTGGGATAATTTTCGCAACCATAAAATTTTCCGATTTGCGTATTGCGAACGACAAGGCGACCGCCGCATTTTGGGCAAATATTATGTTCTATTTTATACTTAGCGGTTTTAATTCTTTTGACATGCGCTTTTTCGCTGATTCTGTTGTTTTTCTTTAAATCCAACAATCTATAGTAAATATCATTGATTTGTTGCGCACTCAAGATAAAACCAAAATTCATATTAATAAGAGAGGGAATGGCAGAAGAGGAAAAAGCAATCGTCGAAACATTGCTTATATCCGCATTGTCCAAGAAAACAACGATATTATGAAAAAGATTTTTTGCATTTAAATAACGCGATAAACGATAAATATGCGTGTCGTTTTGCATCAAAGGATTGTAAAAAGTTTTTTCTTGATTTTTATAAGGCTGTACCTGCAACCATTCTCGCTGAGTTTTCGACCCGTAAATTATGCCGGAATAATTTTTTGTTTCAATTACGAAAATCCCATTCCTGTTGATTACAATATGATCGATCTGGCATGAAGCGCCGTTTTCATCTGTAAATAGAAAATTATTGATAATGTATTGTCTGTCGGGAATACTTTTACCCAATATTTTAGCGACTTTTTTTTCGCCATCTTTTCCTATTTGTTCTATTTCATTTTGTCGCTTTACAGAGGATTGTATTTTTAAAATTTTTATAATAAGCCATACAATAAAAATTAAGACCGCAATGACAAGAGAAAAAATCCAAATAAAATTTTGCATATTTGCCTCCGTAGGTGATTATAACACAATTCCTTAAGTTTTACAACAAAAAAGAGGAGCGCGAGATAATAGATAAAAAGCAATAAAGTGTATACAACTTATTATGCCTCACATAACAAACCATAAAGAATAAACGGGAAATCTGAAAAATATACAATTTCGCAGAGCGCAAGATTTGTTGCAATGCTATTTTTTTCTGCTGAAGTCGCTTATCCGCAATTTGGACTTCAAAAATAAAGTAGTTGCCTATCTGAGTGACAAAGAATTTGAGTCATCAGAATTCAAGCCGGGCACTTACAAAAAGAAGGAGACGGAGCGAATGGAAGTATATTACTGCCCGAGCGAGGCTGGTTGCCTCGATTAATCTATTCGCAAAAGACAGCGTGTTTTATCCGGGATTTGTTGGGGTTGTTTAACTGAAGCAAAAAGTTTGGAAGAGTAATATAATGTGGCAGGAAATGCTTTATATTTATGTTTATGTTACATATAATCTGTAATACTTTCTAAAATATGATTAATTTAATTGAGAAGATTTTGCCGTTTTGGTCAAAGCAGCGCCTTCCGAAGGCGCGCATCCAGAGCGAGGAGCTTTGGACTTCGAATATAAAAAAATAAATCCGATTTCCCGGAAGAAGTCGGATTTTATTTTAATTAGTTTTCGTAGTGTGACCACATTCGAAGTATAATAACAGCTTTTTTATCTTCGTCGATACGATAAACTAAACGGTGTTGGATATTAAGACGTCTGGAATAAAGACCGGAGAGGTCGCCGATAAGTTTCTCGTACGGTGGAGTATAAGGGTTAGTTTCCAAGGTTTGCAAAAGCGCAAAAAGATTTTTTTTGAGGGGAGAGTTTAAAATTTTTTTGAGATCATTTTTTGCGTGTTTTTCTAAACGAATTTCGTACATAATTATTTTAATTTTTTTCTCCAATCAAAGGGTTCGCATTCCTCGGTAGGAGTTTCTTTTGCTTCTAATAAACTATCGTGCATACCGGGGATATTGCAAAGATAAACGGTTTCGATTAAGCTGTTATAATCTTCTTCGCTTAAAAGTATAACATTGCCGTCTTTGGTAGCAATATTTATAATGTCATTAAATTTAATGACTTGGTTTGCTAGCTTAAAAAGATTAGATCTTGCTTGTGTAATATTGGTATTAGTCATTGTTCCATCTCCTTTATTTATATTATATGTACATTATAGCGTACATATTTATAAAAGTCAAGTAAATTTCTAAAATTTTTTTTATAAAAACGCTTGACATTTTCAGTTTATCTGAATTATACTTAGAGTAAGTTCAGTTTGACTGAATAATTTATTTTTTTGGAGGTTAAAAAAATGGAAGCATTAGTAAAGGCGTCGGCATTGGGGAAGACCAAAGAGGCGTCGAAGAGCGGCAAGTATCATTACTTGTTTGTTAACGGGACGAAAAATGATAAAGGACTTTTCGAAAAGTTCTCTACGGTGGATTTTTGGTCTGATGTAGACAAGCAAGTAGAAGCGGGAAAGGAATATAAGTTGCTGTTGGATATAAATCCCGGTAGTGAGTTTGTCGGATTTATACGTTTTGCAGATTAGGCTTGATTTGTTTCATGAAGGAGGTTGAATTGAAAGAAGCAAAATCAGAGTATGTTATTGAATTACATTTGAAATTGGTTGACTTAGAGGCTGAACGGCGAGCGGAAGCAGAGAAAGAGAAGGCGAAAAAGAAAACAGAATTGTTAGCGGAAGCTAATGAAATTCAGCGAAAGAGATTACAGGCTATTGCGGATGCGGAACGTCGCAAAAAAGAGCAGGAGAAAGAGTAACGTGGCACAGGGTAACCTCACTGTGCAAGACTCCTTTTTTAAGGGACTCAAACAGAAATGTTTGAGTTCTTTTTTAAGGAGGACAATCTTTTTAGATTGCAGAGGCAAAAGAGAAGTGAGAGTCAGAATAGAAAAGCGGAACGATTTTTTTGCTGTAAAATAAGGTAACGAAAGCGTTACATAAAGTAGAACGATCTTTTTGAGTTGCTTTCGGCAACAAAAAAGGTACAGCAAAAAATGACGGAAGTCAAGGACATCGTGGAATAAAAAGTGATAACGATTTATGCCGCGAAAGGTCCTTGACTTCCGTCAAGTAAAGCGTGATGGAACGCAGCGAAGCGGGAGCGATATGGAAAAAACAAGTAAACGTCGGCGAAAAGGAAAGCGGATTAGCGTTTTCGTCGACGTTTGTTTTTTCGGGAGCGACGCTTCGAATTCTCGGAGAACAGAAGGGGAGAGAATATACTTACGTATAATATATTTACATATATACTTACATATACGGAAATGCAAAGCAGGAGTTAAGTAAATGTTAAGTAACCGCTAAGGTAATGTTAATTAAAATTGACATTACCGTTGCCGGAGTTATTTATTTGGTTTACATAATTTTTGCAGTAGGTTTTTATGCCGGCTTCATCCTCGAGACCAAGTAGATAATCGGAGCTTTCGTCTAATATTATACATAATTTGTATAATATTTCTATTGAAGGGAAGTTTTCTCCTTTTTTCCAATTTGTGATATTACTTTCTCTTATGTTAAGTTTTTTTGCAATTTCTTTTTGCGTAAGTCCACTTGTTTTGATTGCGTTTTTTATTCTTTCTTGAAATAACATTTTAAATTTTTTTCTCCTTATTATTCATTTTAACTGATTTTTTATTTTTTTTCTTGACATTTCAGTTCAACTGAATTATAATAATATAAATTCAGTTATTCTAAACAAATTAGTATTGTATAAGGAGGTGAAGAAGATATGGATTAATAAGTAGGTTATTGAGGTTACATTGTATTTGTTATTTTTTTCTCCGAGTATATAATTGAGAGGTAAAAAAATTAAAATGAGTAACAATTTAAGAAATCACATGAAGAAGGACACTATTAAGTGGATAGCGGTGACATTGGCTATTTTGCTTATTTGTGTCGCGTTGGCAGCTGCCTTGACGAACGGATTCCGTGACGCGAACCCTTACTGTTGGTTGGGTCACACATACGAAAAAGGCAGTACTGTATGTTCTGTTTGCGGAGAGCCTTGCGAGCATACGCA
Source organism: uncultured Clostridia bacterium (assembly GCA_947581755.1). GTDB lineage: Bacteria > Bacillota > Clostridia > Christensenellales > Pumilibacteraceae > CANPVN01. The sequence goes on from CANPVN010000013.1 coordinate 6,755, forward strand.
TTGGAAAGACGGCAAGTGTAAAGAATGCGGCTTTGTCTGTGAACATGAGTTCAAAAACGGTAAATGTACAATTTGCGGCGAGAAAGATCCCGCAAAAGAAGTAAGTAATCATCTGGAAGTTGAGAGTTCGGTTGATCACGGAATCAAATTGATGTCGGCCATAATGCCTATGGCAGTGGATACCGTAACAATAACCGCTACGGTTACTCCTTCAGACGCTGTTGTCGATCTGAAGTGGGAAATGAGCGGAATATCTTCGCCTTCGGATTATATTGATCTTCAAGTCAATGGTAATAAAAAGAGTGCAACGGTATCCGTAAAGAAGCCTTTCGGTTCCGTCATTACTTTGAAAGTTTCGTCCGAGTCAAAGCCTTCGGTTTATGCCGAATGTACTTTTAACTATATTAAGCGTATTGAAGGTCTTGATTCTGCTGTTAAGTTCACTCAAACGACAGCATCCGGAAGCAGTATAACTGTCAGATCCGGAATTGTGGATAAAATGTTTACTTTTAATTACGATAGTTCTCCCTCGTCCAACGATATGTATTATCAGTTGGATAAGTCCCTTATAACTTACGGAACGGGAACAAAAGAAGATTCTTCGTTGAGTCTCAAAGTTGAATTTACTTTCAATTCGGCATTTTTGAGCGCATTATCGAGTTCTTCGAGTATTGTAAATAGCGGTCCTTTTTACAGCAATACAAGTTCGTCGAATATATCGTCTCCGTTGAAATTTGATTCGACAATGTTCTCTTTGCTTTTCAAATCGTCGTATGTTTCCGGGAAGGATTATTCGGCGCTTAATAAAGCATTGACTACTTCCGACGGTAAGTTTTTGGATGTAAAGTTTACTGCAACAAACAGCAAAGGATCTCAAAGTGCGACTTATACAATTAAAGTAGATCCTTCTTCGTTCAGTGTTCTTGCCGGTAATGTCGAACTTGATCATAGCAATATAGATTTCTAATGAAATTATTGGGAGGTAAAATATGAAAAAGGTAATAATACCTTTAATATTGATTATATTTTCAATATTTTGTTTTACCGCGTGTCAACAAAGTTGTGATGTAAATCAAGATGTAAGCGAAGAGAAGTCCGGGGAATTTGTCGTTGAATCGGCAACTTCCTCGGTTCCCGAAGTTTTAAGTTTGAAAAGTATGGCTGTGCCTGCTGTTACTTCTTCGAAGACTGAACCCAATGATACGGTTGTTGTCAAAGCAACTCTTGATCGTGGGAATTATTCGGATATTCAATGGCAGCTTGTTTGGCAAACTGCGGGAACAGGCTCTCCGTCCGATTTTGTAAATATGACTGTTGATAGTGGTAATTCGTTTGTAACTTTGCAAGTAAAGAAGCCTTTCGGCGATGTGATTTTGTTGAGAGCGAATTTAAAATCGGCACAAGATATAAAAGCGGAATGTACGTTAAACTACATTTCGCGATTGTTGGATGTGTCGGATTTTACAGACGAGTATTGGGATATAAGTTTGAGAAAAATTTGGGATAGTGAATCTGTTGAGGTGCCTTTTAAGGAAAATATGCTTAAGTGGAGCTTGGGTACAAAGAAGCCCAATTTTGAAGTTACATATTCTTTAAAGCCCAATGATTTGTTCTGGCAGGCTGCGGATTATGCAGCAGGCGGTCCCGGATCCGGTTATTTTGATCATATTTATAGCGGTTATAATTCGTCTAGTGAATTTTTTATTTACAGTGAGTTTGATTCGGATGATTTGTCTAACATATTAGAAGTAACGGATATTCATTCCGAATATTCTTCGGATTTTAGAGTTATGGTTAGCGATAACATTGCATTTTTTGCAGCTTGTTGGATGGGCTTTGCTCCTGCTTTTGAATTGACTGCAACGGTCAGAGCTTACTATTCGGGAATCTACGAAGACAGAATAACCATAGCTAATACTCTTGATGTCTATTTAAGTTTTGTCGATCGTGAGAATTTATTCGATATGGGCGACGCTCTTTTACAAGGTGAATATGGTTATGAGGCAGATGATTTGATTATATGTCTTTGTCAAGATAACGACTCTCATTGTTTTTACGGCGGCGAGTGTGTATTTTGTAAAAATTCTTATGAGTGTCCTCATGGCGCTTGGCTAATAGATGATCAGGAACAGTCTTTGGGCTATTGCTTGCAATGCGGATTAGAGTGTCCTCATGAGAATATGGAAGACGGTTCTTTGGATTGTGTTGAATGTGGAATGCAGTGTCCCGGGCATGTATTTTCTACAAAGGATGATCCTCTTCCTACGGGTAAATGCGATCTTTGCCATTATCTTTGTACGCATATAAATGGTGATGACGGTTCCGGTCGATGTGTGGATTGCGGTGTAGCTTTGGGTTATTTCAGATCTTCCGGATTGAAATTGATGACAGCTTATTCTATGTTGGATTCCGGTGCTGAAACTATTAAAGTTACAGCCAATATAACGCCTGCAACTACAACTGTCGCGAGACTCGGCTGGCGGATGTCAATGGCGGGATATGCGCCTCAAAATTATTTGCAAATGGATATTGCGGACGACTATAAGAGTGCGGATTTTACCGTGTTGCAACCTTTTCCGACAGCAATAACATTGACAGTTTATTCGATTGACGATGAGCAAGTAAAGGATACTTGTCGTTTTGAATATATTCAACGCCTTCAAGGTCTCGGTTCCGGTGTGATATTTACCGACGGCCACGGCAATTATTTACCAAACGGTTTTTCTAAGGATTCGGGAGTTGTAGATCATTTATATAAGTTCAATTATGACTACGGCATTATTTTTGACGGGCCCGGATTCGGAACTCCGAGCGGTGAATTGAATACCAATGCTCATGTAACGATTAATTTCCGTTCTTTGGATTTTGATTTAGGTGTCGGTAGCTTACAGGATACTTATTCTGCAAGTTTGACGGCTACTTTTAATTCTGAATTTTTGCAAGCGGTAGATAGCGCCGAAGGGATTACATCAAGTGATCTGCAAGGCGATATGAGTTCTTTGTTTAACAGTAAAGATCCCAATGAAATAAAGATCGATACTCCTTCGGGTGCAGGTTATAAGGCGGATTTTACTTTGTATTTGGAAATGGTTGCGTTCAAAGGATTATTTACCGAGTCTTATGTCTCTTCCGAAAATTATGTCGGGTTGTATAATGCTTTGACGGCTTGCGGCGGTAAATTTTTGGATTTGAAGATAAAAGTAAATAACACTAAGAGCAGTGCGGAATCCACTTATACGATTAAGGTTGATCCTCAAAGTTTCTATACAACTCAAGGTTCCGTTGATCATGTTGAGCTTGATCGTGAAGTGGTGTATTTTTAGGAGGGAATTAATATGTCAAAAAAGATAGCTAATTTTGTCGTATTCCTTCTTGCAATATTGTTGATCGTCGGAGCAATCGGCGCATTATTTTACTTTACGAACGGATTCAATGAAGCGCCTACCTCTTTTTATGCCGTTGTTAACGGAGATAGGGTTAATAGTCTTGCGAAGGGTTATGATCTTGGAGAAAAGCCTTTGACTGTAGATGTACATTATATTTTTGATAGTTCTGATAAAAAGAAGGATTATTCTCTTAAGGTTGTTCCTCATCTGAATGAAGACAAAGATTTTACTTTTACTGTTTCCGGAAAAAGTTATAAATTCAGTGAAGTCGGCGATCTGACAAAGGGATTTAATATAACTTATGACGGTATGAGTTTTGTTCTTTCTACGAAGGGAAATTTGCAGCAAGTATTAAGCGCTGCTTACGGTTCCGAAGTAACCGAGCTTTCGTCGGTAGGTTATCCGGATATGTTCGAATTGCAGATTATTTCGTATAATGAAAAATCTGTAATATCTATTCTGTTCACTTTGCCGGATAAAATTTTTGTTGAGGGAATTGAACTCGATCAAGATGAGGTGAGGTTCTGATGCGGCGTATAGTGCAAATGATAATAGCGGTAGTTATTCTGTTTTGCGGAGTTTTTCCGTTGAGCGGAATATCTACCGCTTTGGCGGTGGAGTCTGAAGTTGTTTATTCGGATGTTCTTGATGATTTACATAAAGACGAGAATTTCGATGAAAGTTATTATCCCGAAGACGATAAGGATTATTCTATTCAACTTATTCAGATTGCGGAAAGTTCTGCTCAAGAATTATTTGCTTATATTTATCAGCCGGGTGGACAAGCTTTGGATCTTAGGGCAAGTTACATAAGAATATCTACTAATCCGAAAGAAGCTATAGAACCGAAGGATTATACTTTAAAACATATTAATTCATCGGGAGTTTTTTATAAATATCTCATTGAGGATTTTAAGGTATCTTCCGATGATACGAGATATTATGGCGTTGTTCAAATAATGCGTCCTTGGATTAAGGATGTGGATCCTTCTTCCGGAACGGACAATGAAATAACTCAACAGCCTTTTTCAGTTCAGAAACAATATACTTTTGGTGAACTTAACGGAAAGCCATTTGTTAGGGAAGAACATATTGATACTATTGAAGTTACGGATAAATTTGTTGGATTTTGTCGTTATCCCGAAGGTGGATTTGAGTTTTCCGTGACAAGTGAAGCTTGTGACGCTCATTATGTTGCGTTTAATACGGATCGACAAATAGATAAGTTGATTGAAGCGGATTTACAATATAGTACTCAAAGTGTTTATGATTATTTTCATACTGTTGTGGGTGGTAGTTCCGGTACGGTTTTCGGAGAAATAATTAAACAGCCTTTGTTGACGATAACGGGAGAAAAAGTCAGTTATGAAGGTGACGGTTGGTGGGCAAGTAAATATTCGTGGAATCGGATTCAAACCGTTGATGAATTTATTGCTACCGAAAAGCGTCATGATGTTTATAAAGCTGTAAAGTTTAATAAAGTTGTTGATACTGAATTAACTTTAGATATAGAAAAGGAATTAAAAGGTAAATACTCTTGGGTATTGCGATTTGTCGAGACCGATTATACATTACAAGGAACATCTATGGGATATGACCAATGGTATACCAATATTGAGGATGTTACAATATTGCGTTTGCAATTCGTAACAAATGGCGCTACATATAATCTCGGCGTTATAGATAATATGCAGTCGGAACCAGCCGATCCGGATAAACATAAGCCTTCTAATTCGGTTACGGAAAAGTTTAATTTTGGTGATGAGGGTTGTCCATCGAGTTGTGCGAGTTTGTGGGGTATATTAGGATTAATATTAATTATTATATTGATTATTCTTTGTTTCCCTATTTTGAAATACTTAATTCAAGGAATTGTTTGGATAGTTTCTTGGCCTTTTAAGGCTATAAAAAAGGCTATAGATAAACATAAGCGGGAGTAAAGCAATGAATAAGAAAGATAAGAAAAAGATAAAGGATAATGTAAAGAAGACAGCGAAGGGGTTTGAAATTATTTGGACTGTTGGTTGGGTTCTATTCGGAATCGCTTTTCTTGGTTTGTTGATTTATATAGGTGTCGTTGTTTGGAATGGCATATTTCCTTATTGGGGAAAGTGATATATGAAGATATTTAAAAGAATATTATTGTTGTTATTGTTTTTGGTAATAGCGTTTATTGTAGGATACTTTATATTTACCGGAGCGAATGTATGAAAATAAAAAAGTTTTTTAAGGAATTAAATTACAGGCATTATATATGTCTTGTTATAACTGCTTTATTTATTGCAGCGATATTTTTATTTCCTTATTGTATACCAAGGCTTATAGAAAGTTTTAAAGATTTAGGACTTTCTATAGCTTTTTATTTTTGTAAAATGTTTCGTATAGAGAGTAATATTGTTCCTTCGGTAACAGAGATTACATCGACTCCTATTAAGTTACCTTTTTATTTTCCTACGAGTTGGGAAGAGTTTAAGGTTAAATGGAGTGATTATTGGCATTTGTTTATTACCAAACGTAACTTTGTCGGTTATGTCGGTTCAATTTTTAGTATTTTGGGAATTATTGCAAAAGTTATAATATTGCTTCTTCCAGTTGTTGTAATATTGTTTTTAGTCTTAAAGACAATATTAAAATCGAAGCAGGCGCAAATAAATAAAATGTGTAGTGATGGAAAAGAACCGGATGATGAACCGAGTATTTTTCTGAAAGCGTTTTTATTCGTTATTTCACATATAACAAGACCAATTATTTCTTGGATTAAAAACTTTTGTTTGTTCGTTAAAGGGCATAAAACTTATTGGATAATTTGGTTAACTCTTTGGTTAGGTTATTTTAATGTATATTCTATAGTTATAGAATTTTTTGCTTATTACTTCTATTTTGTAATGTCATTTAATTTAGGTAATATTTTTGTTCAGATTTATAAATTATTATCGGATTTGTCTGTTGTGATAAACTTTATTCCCGGAATTATATGGATTGTTTTAGGTCTGATTTTATTTGATTTAATTCGGAAGAGTATAGCATACAAAAGATTGAATCATTTTGAAATGCGTAATCGAGGATTTATAAATGAAAGACCTATAGTCTTTATGCTTTGTGGTTCAATGGGAACTCGCAAGACCACGCTCATTACGGATATGGCCTTATCGCAGGAGATAATGTTCAGAGATATTGCAAAAAAAATGCTTTTGGAGAATGACTTAAAATTTCCTCATTTTCCCTGGCGAAAATTAGAGGATTCATTGAGAAAAGCTATTAGTCTGCATGAGGTTTATAGTCTTGCTACATCACGATTATTTGTAAAACATTTTGCGAATAGATTTGAAGAAAAGCCTTGTCGAGAGAATATTTGGGGTTATGATTATGAGCGATATGGTTTGGTTTACGATGATAAATTGAAGGTAATTAATATATGGAAGGTTATAGAAATTTATGCTCAATTATATTATATTTATTCAATGACATCATCTTTGATAATTTCGAATTATTCTATTCGTTCAGATCTTATAATTGATGAGACAGGGGAGTTTCCTTTGTGGGATACAGATATATTACGACGGGACAGTCGAGTTTTGGATGTAGAGTCCGGCTTTTCAAAAATTTTGGATTTTGACGCTTGTCGTCCGGGAAAAAAGATGATTGATGGGAATCCGAATTCAGATTTTTTTGAGTTCGGAGTTATGAATATTACAGAGATTGGAAAAGAGCGAGGAAATGCCCTCGAGCTTTCTGATATAAAAAAGCAGTCTAAGGAGGTGAATCAGAAAAACGATCTTTTTAACTCGTTCTTGAAGATGATCAGACATTCTTCTACGATTGACAATTATTCATTTGTTCGAGTAATTGTTGATGAGCAACGTCCGGAAAGTTGGGGTGCCGATGCACGCGATCTTTGTGATTTGGTCTATATTGATCCGGGAGCAGCCGCAAAGCTGGCAACATTTTTTAATTTCGAAGAATTGTTGTATGAGTTGATTTTTAGACATTTTGAAAAATTATACTTTAGATATCGCAGCTGTACATATAACAGTTTATCTCTTTATTTGTTTAAAGTTATAATAACGAAGCTTCAGAATCATTATAAACGAATACACAATTTGTTTGATTTTATTCCTATGACGTTACTTATAGAAGATGGGCGACAGGATGGAATGAGAGAGAAAGGAAAGTATTATCTTATTTCCAAGAAGATTTATAGTGAAAGATTTTCAACGGATTGTTTTTCCGGTATATTGGAAGATAAATCGTTGAGATCAAAGGTAGGTATGGCTGACATGCCTGCTTTTAGCGGTAAAAAAGCGACTGTAGAAGAGATGATGAAGGTACATTCATATTTCTTTAATGACTTTGTAAAGATGAATACAGAGTCAAATTTGGACGTTAAATAATTTCTTGATAAGGCCTTAGGTATATGTGGTCCTTAACCGATGATTTAAGGACTAAGGAATTAATCAAGGGATGATCGATCCATAGCGAGTAGGTACTCGTGTGTTACCATACTTGATAATGGTAACACTTAAGAACAAAAAAGGGAGAAAATATGGCTTCTTGTTTTTCTTATACGCTTCAACCGGAAAAGTGTCCGGAATGTCCGAAGTACATAGAATGCTGCAAAGAGCGCGGCGTTGCGTATCGTAAATGGGAATTGGCTAATGTTATAGTCAATTATTTTCCTGATGGAAGTATGGAAGTGATTCATTATAAGAAGCCGTTTGAATATCCGGCAGAGGCGGGAAATCTTCCATCTGTAAACCGTGTGCGAAAATTGATTAAAGAAGGCGGCTATTGGACGCCGATGGATGGATTTGATATAGCTTCGATACAACAGTCTTTGAGAAATTCAAGTAAGAGGAGCCAAGATACAATGTACGGTTATGTTTTAAGTAATAAGTGGGATTATTGGGTAACATTGACGTTAAGTCCGGAAGAGGTGGATAGATATGATAATGCAGCGGTTAAGTATTTGTGGCATATTTTTCAGCAGAATTGCAAACGTCGTAATCCGGATTGCAAGATACTCGCGATTCCTGAAAGGCATAAAAGCGGCGCTTTGCATTTTCACGCGCTTATGGCGGATGTGGATTTGACACTTGCTCCGGCAATTAATCCAAAGACCGGTAAAGAGATTCGGACGAAGTTCGGTGACTTGGTATTTAATATTAAGGATTGGAATTTTGGATTTTCGACTTGCGTTGTTATGCCGAAGGAAAACAATTATTTGAAGGTAGCCAACTATATGGTTAAATATATAACGAAGTCCGGGAACATAGATTATAACTCAAAACGATATTATCATACTCGCAATTTGAACTTCAAAAATAAAGTAGTTGCCTATCTGAGTGACGAAGAATTTGAGTCATCAGAATTCAAGCCGGGCACTTACAAAAAGAAGGAGACGGAGCGAATGGAAGTATATTACTGCCCGAGCGAGGATGGTTGCCTCGATTAATCTATTCGCAAAAGACAGCTTTTGCGAATAGATAGGGGTATTTTTAATGATTTTTCATATATATTTATATCTGTTTGCTTATTTGAAAATTTTATCTTTCCTTTTTATTGATTTGATTTTTTATTTCATATAGTATATAATTGAATTATGGATAATTACTTTGAAGAAAGAAACAAAAAGAATATTATGCAAATTCGCAAGTTATGCGATAACTTACCAACCATGATCCGAGAATTCGATATGGGAATTCAGCAGCGCACATCCACGCTTACTCGTTTGGGCTATGTAAGAGATCTTAAAATTTTTTGCTATTATTTATCTCAGCGATTTGAAAAAGATATAAAGAGCTTATCGATACAAGATATTGAGGAACTTGATTCATTTGATATCGAACTTTTTTTGGATTACTTATCGGATTATAAAATCGACGGTAAAACATACAGTTGCGGCGAAAAGGCAAAAGAAAGAAAACTTTGCACGATTCGTTCCTTCTTCAAATATTTTTACAAAAAAAATATGTTATCGGAAAATGTGACCGCAAAAGTCGATTTACCTAAAGTACACGATAAAGGTATCATAAGACTCGAAGCCGACGAAGTTGAAAAATTGCTCGATTTGGTGGAATCTGACGATGTTCCGGGCATGACGTCTCAGCAAAAAGCATTTCACGCCAAGACAAAAGTTCGCGATTTTGCCATTTTAAGCCTATTTTTGGGCACAGGAATACGTATAAGCGAACTCGTGGGGATAAATATCGAAGATATTGACTTCAATACAAACGCATTTACCGTGACAAGAAAAGGCGGAAATAAAAGTATACTGTATTTTTCCGACGAAGTTGCGGACGCCTTAAAAAAATATCTCGGATGGTGCCAAGAACAAATTGAGAAAAACACAGAATTCGGCAAAAAGATTATCGATAATAAGGCTCTGTTTTTCTCGTCCGAAGGTACCAGAATCACTGTCAGAGCCGTAGAAAATATGGTTGTGAAATATGCAAAAATAGTCTGTCCTCTTAAAAAAATCACACCGCATAAATTGAGAAGTACTTACGGTACAGAACTTTACAGGCAAACAAAAGATATTTATATTGTAGCCGACGTCTTGGGACATAAAGATGTCAATACTACCAGAAAGCATTATGCCGCAATCAGCGAAGATATAAGAAAAGAAGCTGCTACAAAAGTCAAATTAAGAAAAAATGACGATTAACGCAATTTATGTCTGACATAACATATAAATTTGTGCATTATTTGAATTTTTTAAGGCATTCCATTACGGCAAGTTTTAAATGTTCATAAGTCAATCCACCTTGTAAATATGCTACAAAAGGTTCTCGAATGGGCGCATCTGCGCTTAACTCAATCGACGAGCCCTGAACAAAAGCGCCTGCCGCCATTATTATTTTATCGTTGTAACCGGGCATGTCCCACGGTTCGGGAACAACAAAACTGTCTATAGGCGCACAATTCTGTATTATACGACAAAATTCGATAAGTTTACGAGCATCTCCGAAAACGACCGAAGTTATTATATCATTTCCTATAACTCCGGCCTCAGGCACCGTAACATATCCCAATTCGGAAAAAACTTCTCTGAACAAAAGACTTCCTTTTTGGCACTGCGCCACTATATGAGGCGCCAAAAAGAAGCCTTGATAATAATATTGATAACCATACGCATAAGATCCGACTTCGGTCGCAAGTCCGGGCGCAGTAAAACGATTCTCGATTTGTTCTATATATTTCTTTTTTCCGCAGATATAGGCTCCTGTCGGCACAATTCCGCCGCCGGGATTTTTTATTAAAGAACCTACAATTATGTCTGCACCCACTTCGATAGGTTCTTCCACATCGATAAATTCTCCGTAACAATTATCAACCATTATCGGAGCATCCGTAAATTTACGCACAAACTCTATAATTTCACGAATTTTCCGAATTGAAAAGGCATTTCTCAAACTATAGCCTCTCGATCTTTGCAAACAAATAAGCTTATATTTATTGATTTTTAATTTACTTTCTATGTTTTCGAAATCAAAAGATCCATCATCTTTTAAATCAGAAGTATCGAACTCGATTCCGAAATCTTTTAAAGAGCCGTTGCCTTCTCCCGTTATAATATCGTCAAGCGTATCATAAAGTTTCCCGCAAAGAGAAATAAATTTATCACCGGGACGCAAAATACCATAAAGCGCACAGGCAAGCGCATGCGTTCCTGAAACAAGATTTGGGGAAACAATGGATCTTTCTGCTTTAAATACGCAAGAAAACAATCGAGATAAGCCTTCGCGTCCTATATCGTCATATCCATATCCGGTTGTAGCCGCAAAATGTCTCAAGGCAATTTTATTCTCCCTGAAAGCATTCAAAACTTTGTTTTGATTCGTTAAAGCAATACTATCGATAATCTTGAATTGCTCAACCAATTTCTTTTCGCAATCATTTACAAATTCTAAATCATTCATATTTTTCCCTTATTATATCTGACACAACACGATATAAATCATTGTTTTTCTCAACAAAAATCTTTTCAAAAGGCATATTTCTAAAGTAAGTAAGCTGCCGTTTTGCGTAATGTCTGCTGTTTATTTTGATTTTCGCTATAGCTTCGGTCAAAGTTGTTTTACCTTCGAGATGCTCCACTATTTCTTTATATCCTATGGCTTGCATCGAATTGCAATCCTTATATTGCAGAAGTGACTCAACTTCTTTTACAAGCCCATCTGAAATCATCCGATCTACCCTATTTTCAATATCTTTATACAACGCTTCTCGGTTTGAAGGGATAATAACAAAAAACAGATAGTCATAATCACATTCATTCGAAGATGTTGCCGATTGACTTTTCGGTTTTCCTGTCACTATATAGATTTCCAAAGCGCGCAAGATCCTCTTTTTGTCGTTCTTGGAAATTTTCAATGCCGATTGCGGATCTACCGTTTGCAAATAATTGTACATAAATTCAAGCCCTTTTTCTTGCGTAATATTCTCCAAATCCGCTCTGACATCGTTGTTTTTAGCAGCCTCGGCAAAATTATTTCCGCTTAAAAGCCCGCTTATATACAACCCCGTTCCGCCTACGACAAAAGGGAGCTCGGAACTTTTCAAAATTTTATCTATACAAATCTTTGCTTTTTGAACATAGTCAAAAACAGTAAAATAATCACCGGGGCTTGTTATATCAAGCATAAAGTGTTTAATTCCGTCCATTTCTTCGGCAGTTATTTTTCCCGTTCCTATATCCATTCCTTTATATATTTGCATGGAATCGGCGCCTACAACAGCGCCGTTAAATTCTTTGCACAAATCAACCGCGACAGAAGATTTTCCTATCGCTGTAGGCCCCGCAATGATAATCAATTTTTTCTTCATACTTTTCGTTTAAACCATTTTTCGATTTCATACTTGCTTATTTTTATCATCAACGGTCTGCCATGCGGACATTGTAGAACTTTCAGCTCTCCTATTTCATCAATCAAAGCCAAAATTTCGCTTTCATTCAAATCATAATTGCCCTTAATAGCCGCCTTACAAGCCATATCCGCTAAAGCGTCTTTCATCAGTTCGCCTACCGAAGGAATTTTATCTGCTCGCAAATTATAAATAAGTGCACAGACGAAGTCGTTTATATTCAAGTCAGAGAGCACAGCGGGAATTGCTTTGATTTCAAAGTTAAGCCCATTCCCCTTCGATATTACAAATCCAAATTTTTCCAATTCGACTATTGCGATTTTTACTTTTTCGCTTTCTTCGGCTTCGACCTCAAATACATAGGGAAAAAACAACTGTTGGGACGCTTTTTGTGTATCATATTGTTCTTTCAATTTGTCAAACAAATATCTTTCATGAGCCGCGTGTTGATCAATCAAATATAAATTATCGTCTTTTTCAATAATTATATAAGTATTAAAAGCGCTTCCGATTATACGCATATCACCATGCGCCAACAATTCCCGTCTGACAACTTGCTGTTCGGGTTTATTTTCGACTTTATATTCATTCGATATTCCTCTATCTTGTTTTTTTGGCTCCAAAGTGATAAAAGGACTATAATAAGACTCTTTGAGATTTATTTTTCCCTTAGGATCGGAAAAAGCGCCTCCGAATAAAGTCATCTTTGTATCGGCAAACGATTTTGCCGATTTTTCTTCTTTTGGTTCCGCGGCAGCTTCCGTTGGTTCTTGTTTCGGCAATTCTCTCTCTTTCCCGCCGAAAATATTATTCATAATAATCTCTACAGGCTGAGCACTGTTACCGGAAAGAGCCTTTTTTACGGTTTGGGAAATAATCTGTTTTACCTTGCCGAAATCCGCAAATTTAACCTCCATCTTATTTGGATGTATATTCACGTCCAGCATATCCGGAGGCAAATTCAAATATAAAATATAGACAGGGAATTGTCTCGACATCAGATATTCCGAATAATAATTCTGTATAATATACGAGATTTCGGAATTGATTACATATCGCCCGTTAACAAACAACGATTGATAAGATCTGTTATGTTTTGAAAAACCCGGACGCCCGATAAATCCCTTTAAGCTTATTTCTGGCAAAACATTTTCAACATTAATAAGCCCCGAATAAAATTCATTCCCATAAACAGCAAAGACCGCCTCTTTCATTCCTTTACCGTTAGAGAGAAAAATTATCTCTCCGTCGGAAATATATCTAAAAGAAATATCGGGATTTGCCAAAATTAATTTTGCCATCAGATTTGTTATCTCTCTTTCTTCGGTAGCAGGCTTATCCAAAAACTTTTTTCTTGCGGGAATATTGTCAAAAAGATTTTCTACTTTGACGGTAGTACCTTCGGGACAACCGCATTCTCCGAAATCCTTAACCTCTCCGTTATCGTAAGTTATAACGGCGCCCATTAAAGAATCTTTTCTTCTCGATATCATTTCCGCTTTCGCAACCGAAGCGATGCTTGCCAATGCTTCACCTCTGAATCCCAATGTAATAATAGAATCAAGATCCTTAAGTGATTGTATTTTACTGGTAGCATGAGGCAAAAACGCTTTTTGTAAATCTTCTTCGTCAAGACCGCACCCATCGTCCGTAACTTTAATCAATGTTATGCCGCCATCTTTGATTTCCAAAGTAATAGTGGAAGCGCCTGCATCGATACTGTTTTCTATCAATTCCTTAACTACGGAACGCGGTTTTTCTATGACTTCTCCCGCCGCTATACGATTATATATTGTACTATCAAGAATATTAATGCTCATTTACAACCGCCTTTTCACATAAATCAATGAGTATTTCCATCGCTTGTCGAGGTGTGATATTGTCAGTATCTATTTCTTTCAAAATTGTTATTATCTCTTTGCTCTTGTTGTTATCATTGAAAAACGAAAGTTGCTGAACTTGCGCCATTGCCGTTTGTCTTGCAATATCGAGATTTTCAAGTTTCTTTAAAATCTCCCTTGCTCTGTTTACTATAGGTTCAGGCAACCCCGATAGCGCAGCCACTTCTACACCGAAACTTTTATTTGCCCCGCCTCGCAACAATTTTCGTACAAATACAATGCTATTTTTAACTTCTCTTACCGTTGTCTTATAATTTTTAATTCCCGGAACAGTCCCCTCAAGCTCGGTAAGTTCATGATAATGAGTGGAAAATAAAGTCTTTGTTTTTGTATTGGAAAGCATATATTCCAAAAGCGCATAGGCAATACTCAAACCGTCATAAGTGGAAGTACCTCGCCCAACCTCATCAAACAAAATCAAACTTTTATCTGTCGAATTGTTTACGATATAAGAAACTTCGCTCATCTCGACCATAAAAGTACTTCTTCCCGTTGACATGTCGTCATTGGCGCCAACTCTTGTAAAAATATTATCGAGAATGGATATTTCCGCCGATTTCGCGGGGACAAAACTGCCGATATGCGCCATCAAAGAGATAATTGCCACTTGTCGCATATATACGCTTTTACCTGACATATTGGGTCCCGTTATAAGCATAATTCTGTTTTCGTCATCATCAAGATCGGTATCGTTCGGTACAAAAACCTCGTTTATAAGTCGCTCCACAACGGGATGACGACCTTCGGAAATTTTAATATGTTGAATATGAGAATTGATAACAGGTTTTCTATAATTGAATTTTTCCGCAGCGGTAGCATGAGACAAGAGACAATCTATTTCGGCAATCGCTTCGGCTGTACTCATAATTTCCAAAATTTTACTTCTGGTCTTTTCCAAAAGCTCGTTATACAAAAGAGTCTCTCTTTCTATACGAAGTTCTTTTGCGTGAATGATTTTCTCCTCTACTTCCTGCAATTCTTCCGTAGTGAATCTTTCGTTATTGGCAAGAGTTTGTTTCCTTGTATATCTATAAGGTACTGTATTTGACTGATTTTTTGGTATTTCTATATAATAACCGAAAACTCTGTTATAATCAACTTTCAAATTTTTTATACCCGTCTCGATACGTTCTCTTTCCTCTATTGATTTCAAAACCTCGTCCGAGTGTTTGACAATTTTGATCAATTCATCGAGTTCGGGATCGTAATTTTCCGATATTACGCCGCCGTCTCTCAGATTAGATGGCAATTCTCCCTCTTTCAAAGCCTTTAAAATTTTATCCGCCAAAAAGTCGAAGTTTTTTATTCTTTCTATGTAAGGCGAAAACAAATCGGAATCGAAGCGTTTTAATTCATCTATGATTTTTGGAAGATAAGTTAACGAAACTCCCAAAGACCTCAATCTTTGAGGTTCGATAAATCCATAAGATAATCTTCCGGAAATTCTTTCTATATCGAAAATATTGCTTAAAAGGTCGCGTAAATTATTGCGCGATACCATATTGTTTAAAAATATTTCGACTATATCAAGTCGATCATTTATTACTTTTTCGTCTGCACAAGGTATCAATAGCCATTTTTTTAATTTTCTGGATCCCATGCCTGTTTTTGTATTATTCAAAACCCAATATAAAGAACATTTTTGTTTATTTTCGGCAGTGGATTCTGTAAGTTCAAGAGTTTTACGAGCATTCGTATCCAATGATATATGAGCAATCTCGTCATCGTTTTCCACTTTGGTGACGGTGGCTTTTGCGATTTTCTGAGTATCTACTATATAAGAAAACAAAGCGCCCGCCGCGCATATCACCTCTTCCCGATTTTTAATGGATTTTAATTCGGCTCTATTCAAATTTTCCATAACTACGGCAAAGGCATTATTATAATCGTACATCGTTTCGTTATAAGCCGAAAACGGACATACTCCACCGTATTTGACTATTGATAATTCAATGCTTTCGGCAAGCATTTCTGCATTGCATATAATTTCCGAAGGATGTATTCTCGATAATATCTCATTTATTTTAATTGCTATGGGCGGCTCGATATAGGAATGATTAAATTCCCCCGTAGAAATATCCATCCATACTATACCGGCTTTATTGTCATGTAAATAAATAGAAGCTATATAGTTATTGCTGGTTTGATCCAACGCATCCGAATCAAGAATGGTTCCCGGAGTTATAATTTTTGATATTTTTCTTTCAACCAAACCTTTTTGCTCACCGGGAACAGATGTTTGTTCGCATACGGCAACCTTATACCCACGCGAGACAAGTCTTGCAATGTATCCGTCAACGGCATGAAAAGGCACTCCGCACATAGGCGCTCTGTTTTCCGTTCCGCAATCTCTCCCCGTAAGAACAAGATCCAATTCTTTACTCGCGATTATGGCATCATCAAAAAACATTTCATAAAAATCGCCGAGTCGAAACATTAAAATCGTATCGGTCAATTCTTTTTTGATATCCAAATATTGCTGCATCATTGGTGAAATCGGCATATTCAATCTCCTATTTTATTGATTACAGTACCATAAAGTTTTGTATTTCGGTGAGATTTTATTTTTACATTATAAAATTTTCCCGTTTCCAATGGCTCGTCGGAATCAAAAGTAACAGGTGTGTCGTTCTGTGATTTTCCATATCCTTTTCCACCGATAAGTTTTTCGCAAAGCACACAACCGTTTTTGCCGATTTGTTCCTCTGCTTTTCGAAGCCCCAACCCGAACTGTAAATCAATTAGATGTTTTATTCTTTCTCTCTTGGTTTTTATATCGATTTGCCCATCCATTTTATCTGCAACAGTTCCGCTTCTTCGTGAATAAATAAATGTAAAAAGATTATTGAAGCAGACTTTTCGAACTACGGTTTCGGTCGCTTCGAAATCCTCGTTGGTTTCGGTGGGGAAGCCGACAATAATATCCGAAGTTATGCCGCAATCGGGAATATAATTGCGTATCATATCAACCTTAGCAAGATATTGAGCCGAATCATATTTACGATTCATCAGTTTTAATATTCTGTCACTACCCGATTGTAGCGGTAAATGAATGTATTTTGCAAGTTTTTGCTTGTCCGCTATTGTTTTGACAACTTTTTCGGATATATCCTTGGGATGCGATGTCATGAATTTAATTCTGAAATCTCCTTCAATATCCGACACAATGTCAAGCACATCGGCAAAGTCATAATGATTATTTTTCTCATCGACAAAATTATAAGAATTGACGTTTTGCCCCAAAAGCGTGATCTCTTTGTATCCTTCTTTGACAAGACTATTTATTTCACCGACTATTTCATCGATAGATCTGCTTCTCTCTCTTCCCTTTACATAAGGCACGATACAATAAGAGCAAAAATTATTGCAGCCATACATTATATTGACCCAAGCGCTTACTCCTTCGTCTCTTTTTATAGTATCGAGTTCTTTTATCTGTCTCTCTTCATGCCAGATTTCCAAAACCTTTTTACCTTCGTTTTCGACTTTGTCGAGATATTCACCGAATAACGATAAATTATGTGTTCCGAAAATAATATCGATAAAAGGACAACGTTTTTTCAGCATTTCCGCCGTCCCTGCCTTTTGAGGCATACAGCCGCAAATTGCAATAATCAAATCGGGATTTGCCTCTTTCAGTTTTTTTGCGTGTCCCAGGTTCCCGAGCACTCGAGTCTCGGCGCTTTCTCTTATACAGCAGGTATTAAAAACTATAATATCTGCCTCGGCGTCCTCCTCGGCCTTGACATAACCGTGTTGACAAAGTACGCCCGCAAGTTTTTCGGACTCATGGACGTTCATCTGACATCCGTAAGTATGGATAAAATATTTTTTAATGGAATCTTTCATCATAAAATATTATACAGCAAAAATCTTTAAAAGTACAGTATTTTGGCAAAGCATTAAATAATAATTATTAATAAATACTATAGGTATGAAGAAGGGAAAAAGAATATTATTGATGATTTCATCGGCAATATTGTCAATTGTCTTGACAATATTCGTTTCTCTCATACTCATTTCAGAGCCTGCTATAAAAATAAACGGATTTGCGGAAATGAATAAAAACATCCTGAATAATTTAGAAAATAATATTGTTTTTCTCGATGATAACGGGAAAGCCTCTACCGACATCGTTTCCTTAAAAGGCGCAAATTATTTGAGTTATTCTCAAATTCCCGATAAACTGAAAAAAGCATTCATAGCCATAGAAGATAAACGATTTTTTAAGCATCACGGAATCGACTATGTACGAACAACGGGCGCGATGCTCAATAATTTGAAGAAAGGAAAAATCGTCGAAGGCGGCTCTACAATTACACAACAGTTAGTGAAAAACACTCATTTAAGTTCAGATAAAACTTTTAAACGAAAAATTCAGGAAATACGAATCGCAAAAGAAATCGAAAGGAACTACTCAAAAGAAGAGATACTCGAGATGTATCTTAACATGCTCTACTTCGGAAATAATATCTACGGAGTTTCGAATGCGGCGGCGGGATATTTCGATTGCGAAGTAAATAAACTCTCCTTGGCGCAATGCGCCGCTCTTGCCGCAATTATCAACAACCCCTCGGCATATAATCCTTATACCAATAAAGCGCAACTTATACAAAGAAAAAATATTGTATTAAAAAGAATGAAAAAACTGAAATATATCTCCGAAAAAGAATTTGCTGATGCGATAAACGAAGATTTGAACATTCGAATAAAACCCGAAGTATACAACCATTGCTATGAGTTTGCATACAAAGAAGCAAAAGAATTACTCGGCAAGAATGAGTTGGATGATTCTTTACAAATAGAAACAACGATCAACAGCAAATATCAAAAAATAACGGAAGAAATTTTATCGGAAAGCATTCCAAATGAAAAAATAATGGCGCAAGCCGTTTTGATCGAAAACTCGAGCGGAAAAGTTTTGGCTTATGCAGGTTCGGATAATTTCGATTACACCGATTTCAGAAGGCAACTCGGTTCGACTGTAAAACCTTTTATTTGCTATGCTGCTTGCCTCGAAAAGAATTTAATTTATCCGTGTACTCCTATTTTAGATGAACCGATAACTTTCGAAAATAATTTTGCCCCCAAAAATTATAAAGACAACTATATGGGTTGGATTTCGGTTCAAGATGCTTTAATTCACTCTTCCAATGTATGCGCGGTAAAACTATTGGATATGGCGGGAATAAATTACGCAAAAAACTTTGCATCAAAAACGGGTCTCGAATTTCAAAGGGACGACAACAGTCTTTTGTTGGCGCTCGGCTCCACTCATAACGGCAATCGTCTTATAGAAATAGCGAATGCTTATCAAATGTTAGGCAACGGCGGAGTCTATATTCCTTGTTGTTTCATTAACGAATTGAGAAATTCCGAGGGAGTTGTTTTATATCGGAACCATCCCGAAAAACAAAAAATCATGGACTCGGGAAACGCTTTTCTTGTAAACAGTATGCTTACTCAATGCGTGCAAAAAGGAACTGCAAAAAAACTGAAAAGTTGCGATTTCGCGATAGCGGCAAAAACGGGAACCGTGGGATCTAAAAACGGAAACACCGACGCCTATTGTATAACTTACGGCGAAAATTATACTCTTGCGGTTTGGTTCGGAGCGCGTTCGGGACTTATGCCCAATGAAATAAGCGGCGGAACTCTCCCCACTCTTACCGCCAAAAATATTTTAAACGCTCTGCAATTGGAAATGAAATCATTTACGCAACCGAATAATATCGTAAGTTTGGATATAGACCGAATTGAATATGAAAAAAATCATAAAGTAATTTTATCAAACAGTCTTATGCCCAAACGAGATACAATATCCTGTTTATTCAACAAAAACAATATACCGAAAGAAAGAGCGGCAAAAAGAATTCCGAGTTATATTCTCAACATGGATAAATTATATCTTAAGAACCTCTATGCCGCTTAAGGCTTCTTCAAGCAATTTATCGTAATCTACTATCTTCGCCTCTTCTGCCTCTGCAAATTCTATACGAGGACGCGTCACCGGATTGTCGGGTAAAAATACCGTACAGCAATCTTCATAAGGTAAAATAGAAGTCGCATAGGTGCCTATTTTTTCGGAAATTTCCACAATTTCCTCTTTATCCATTCCTATCAAAGGACGCAAAACGGGAAGTCTTTTTATTACAGACTGCGTAACATTCAGACTCTCTAAAGTTTGGCTTGCCACCTGTCCCAGACTTTCTCCGTTTACCAAACAACCGCAATCGCGAATAATGGCAACTCTCTCGGCGATGCGCATCATCGCTCTTCTTACAAGAGTTATCATATAATTCGAATGACAATATTTATGAATAGCTTCCTGAATTTTTGCAAAAGGAACCAAAACCAAATTCACGGAACCGCAATAAGGCGCCATTTCACCCGCAAGTTTGATAACTTTTTGCTTAGCCGCTTCACTTGTGTATGGATAAGAAAAAAAGTGTATAGCATCGAGTTTTAATCCGCGCTTTGACATCATATATCCCGCAACAGGACTATCGATTCCTCCGGACAATAAGAGCAATCCCTTCCCCGCGCTTCCCAACGGCATGCCTCCCGCGCATTTGATCTTATCGCAAAAAACATATGTTTTTCCCGTTTCTCTTATATCTATATATATCACAAAATCCGGATTATGCAAATCCACTTTCAAATCATCATAAGCATCAAGCAGTTTTTCTCCTATCAATGCAGACATTTCCACAGATGTCAGCGGATAATTTTTATCTGCTCTGTGTGTATCTACTTTAAAACTTCCCGAACGTACAAACTGTTTGGAAACTTCGAAAATCTTATCGACTTCGGATTCTGTCTCATAACCGATACTTAATGAGTATAAGCCAAAAACCTTGGTTAAATCGCTTGTTATATCAGATATAACTTGTTCATCTATATTATGTATTATATATCTTCCGCGATACACATCAAGTTTACAATTATATACGGATAGTTTCTCTTCGATATTTTTGATAAGAATTTTCTCAAAATAGCCTCTGTTTTTTCCTTTAAGATGCAATTCGCCATATCTCAATAATATAACTTTGTTCATTAAATTTTACCTCTCAATACATTGATATTTTTTTCGATCTTTTCCATAGCGACAGCAATCTCCTCCATCGATATCGTAGGAGAAAGACTTAATCTGATATTTCCTTCAATTTCCTTTTTGCTTCTGCCGAGATTCGACAAGACTCTGTTTTCGCTGCTTTTTGCCGAACATGCAGAACCGAGTCCGATTATAACGCCGTCTTGATAAAGCATATTTTGCAATACTTCCGCTTTAATCCCCAATACAGAAGCGGAAACAATAAAATATGAATTGCGCCCCTCTTCTCCGTTTATCAAAACATTACCGATATTTCGGAATCTTGTTATTATATAATTCCTGATTTGAGCCATTTTTTCTCTGTCGCAATATTTATTGAAAATTTCAACAGCTTTGGCAAAAGCAACTATTCCCGCAGTATTTTCGGTACCGGAACGCAAGCCTCTTTCCTGACCTCCGCCGACTATCAAAGGATTGATATGCCTATTACGTTTCACATAAAGTGCGCCTATACCCTTGGGAGCGCCTATCTTATGTCCGCTCAAACTGTATAAATCCACAGCCAAATCATTGATATTTACAGGTATTTTGCAAAAAGCCTGTACTCCATCGGAATGAAAAACAGCATTCGACTTTGATTTTACCATTTGAGATATGGTAGATATATCATTGACGACGCCCGTCTCGTTACTGCAATGAATAATCGAAACCAATGCCGTATTTTTATCTACAAGTCTTTCTATATCTTTGATATTTACCGTTCCGTCCTTATTTAACGCGGCAATTCTGATTTCTACGCCCTTGGATTTAAGACGCATAGCCGCTTCATATATCGCCGCATGTTCTCCCGCGGAAATTACAACGTTTCCGTTCTTCAACTTACGCCCATATTCCAAAGCCCAATTATCCGCCTCGGTTGCGCATGAAGTAAAATAAATTTCCTCGGGCAAACAATGCAATTCTTTTGCAATCGTCGCTCTTGCGAGATTTATCATTTCGGCTACCTTAACCGCCGACGGATAGGTCGCGGAAGGATTGAAAAAATATTCCGAAAGCATATCATTACATAATTTTATAACTTCATCAAAGGGCTTTGTCGTTCCCGCATTATCCAAATAAATCATAGTCTACCTCACCGTTACTATAGTCACACCCGTATCGCCCTCTCCATATTTTCCATACCTATAAGAGTCTACGGCTTTATTCTTTTTTAAATAATCCCAAATACCTCGAGCCAAAAGTCCCGTACCTTTTCCATGTACTATTTTTAAAATTTTATTTCCGGGAAAAGCGTGCATGCTTTCTATTTCGGGTTCGATAATCTCAATCGCCTCGGCTACCGTCATTCCAATTACTTTGATTTCCTTCGGTAAACTGTTATTCATGGGAATAACAGAGGAGTTACTGAAATATTTTGCATTATCTTTTTGATTTTCAATGGGATAAGCCAATTCATCGGGCTTTAATTTTATTATCATGGCTCCGACTCTGACGGAAATTTCATTCTTTTTTATCGCAGTAATAACGCCTTCGAGTCCCGTCTTTTTGACATAAACTCTTTTCCCTTCGACTATATCTTCGGCTTTCAATGAAATCAAATCGGGACTTTCGGATTCCGTATCTGCCTTATAAGACAAATCCCACAATTTATTCGCCGCTCTTTTTGCGTCAAGCAAAGTCGCATTTTCGCCTTTTTTGACTTCTTCTTTTATGGTCTCCAAAAGCTCATCGGCTTCTTCCGCTTTAGAACGTATCAGTTTGCGAATCTCGATTTTCGCATTTTCATTCAAATCGGCAAGACGCTTATTGAGTCTTTCTCTTTCGGCTGCAAGTTTTATACGTTCCTCTTGCAAATTATGTTTGAGTTCTTCGGCGATTATTTTTTCTTTTTCCGCTTCTTCTCTTATGACAGAAGCCTGTAATAAAATTTTATCGAATTCCCTTTTTCGAACGCTTATGTTGCCATACGCCCGCTTTAATATATAATCATTAAGACCGAGATCCTTTGCGATAGACAAAGCGTTACTGTTGCCCGGCAATCCCATAACCAATTTATATGTCGGTTTCAAGGTTACTTCATCAAATAACATACAGGCATTGATTATTCCCTCGTTTTCCAAAGCATATTCTTTGACGGCGCCGAAATGAGTCGAAATTATCGCTTCCGCTTTCATAAGTCGAATATATTCGATTATTCCTATCGCCAAAGCAACGCCCTCTTCGGGGTCCGTTCCCGAACCCGGTTCGTCCAATAATATCAAACTCTTGTTCGTCAGATTTTCCGTTATTTCTTTGAAGTTAATTATTCTTGCAGAGAATGTACTTAAAGAATCCGCAATACTTTGGTTATCTCCTATATCGCAAAATATATCGTCAAAGAAAGGAATTCTACTGCCTTCGGCGCATGGTATTCCAAAGCCGCAATATGCCATTGCGCATAATAATCCGACTGTTTTCATACATACGGTTTTTCCACCCGTATTGGCTCCGGATATAATCAGTATGGAATTGTTTTCTCCCAAACTTATATCCACAGGAACAATCCTGTTTTTATCTATCAAAGGATGTCGCGCTTGAATTAATTTGATTACTCCCTGTTCGTTCATTATGGGTTGTGTCGCCTTGATTGAAACCGAAAACTCCGCCTTGGCAAAAATTATATCCAACCTTATAAGAACATCGAGATTGCGAATCATCTCGGTTTCATACTCGGCTATTTTAGCGGTAAATTCAGCCAAAATCCTTTCTATCTCGATGTTTTCTTCTACCTCTAAAGTCTTTAAGGCATTATTCAATTCAACTATGGCAAACGGCTCTATAAAGACGGTGTTGCCGGAAGCCGATTGATCGTGCATAAGACCCGAAACCGCGCTTCTATATTCGCTTTTTACGGGTAGCACATATCTCCCATTACGAACAGTGACAAAATTGTCCCTTAGATATTTGCCCACTTCATTATTGCCTTTTGTATAAGACGAAAGTTTGTCGCTTAATGCGGATTTTTGCCTCTGAATTTTCTTTCTTATCTCTCTCAACTCGGGACTTGCATTATCACTCAATGTATTTTCGTCAAGTATGGAATTGAAAATATCGTTCTCCAATTTGATATCGACAAATATACTTAAAGTTATGTTTTTGAGTACAATAATATCTTCGCCGCTTTCCGCGATGGTGTTTTTTGCGATTCTTGCCGCTTTTAAGAGCCGCGCTGTTTTCAAGAGTTCCGGAATACTCAAAGTAACTCCTATCGCGGATTTTTTCAAGGCTTCCCGACAATCATCAAAAGCAGTAAGCGGCTTTAAGATATATTTATTCAAAACCAGATAGGCTTCATCTACTTCATTCAAAAGAGATTTTATCGCGTTGAAATTTTCAGCAGGACGCAATTCTTTCATGTGGGTTTTTGATAATTCCGCATGACAGAAGCCCGAAGCCATATCGAGTATTTTATCAAATTCCAATATTTTCAAAGTCTTTTCTCTCATCAATCAAGCCCTCTTTTATGATTCCCTTTTGTCGTGGCTATCGGTAATTTCTCTCCGGATAATATTAAAGACAATAACTCTGGAATGAGATCGTTGTCCGTTCCCGACAAATCGATAAACTTATTTTTGCTTACCGCATTATAAATAGGCAAACAATTCAAAAGTTGCGCATAACAATAAGTCAACGAATAATGTTTTAAATTAAAGGTCAATTGCATCTCATCCGTAAGATGCGCCTTGTAATTTTTATTGCAATTATTACAACTTAAATTCAAAGATTTTCTCGGACAATGAGAAAATGTCATGAGCGGAACATAACCGAATGAATACTCGATCGAGTTGCTTATTTCGGTATCCGCCTCGGGTGACGAAATCTTCGGCTCTGTAACAGCCGAATTCAAAAAATTCATTTGCCAACCCAAAATCACTCTTTTGGTTTTAAGTAATTCCAATCCGTATAAATTATTAACTATATAGCCGAAAAAAAGTTCCGAATCGACAATCTCTCGGAGTTTGTTAAGATCTTTGTTTCTGGCTATAGGCGGCAAATTCAAAAGCAGCGGCTTCGAAAATACAAATTTTTTCAAATAGGATAAGTCGAACCTATCGGGATTTACGGCAACATATCCACAATAATTTCGCGGAATAAACCTGAGTTTTTCCGGTGAATCTATTTGAATAATATCCTTTATTTCCAAAAGTTCTATGCCGTTTTTCCGTATCTCATTGCCGAAAGATTCATATATATCATGGTTTTCTTCTCTTAAATAGTTGTTTTTCAGTGCTGTTTTAAGAGATGCTATCGCATTGCGTCTGACTTCGTTTATAATTGACTTGGGAATAAAAAAGTTGTCGTCGCAATTGAAAATCGTATTGCGTACAACAAATTCGGTATCGTTGAATCTCAACTGCCTTTCTATATCACAAGAATACATATCTGCCGTTTTTGATTTTTCGATAATGAATTCCGATGACGCTTTCCCTACGCCTTGCTCTGAAATAATGGAAATATCGAGAGGCTTACCTATGAAAGCGGAAACAATGACGTCTACGGGGATTTTAGGCTCCCTGATAAAATTTTGCAATATCGGGGAATTTGTTATTCTTACCTTGTCTCCTTTTACGACCTCGCCTGAAAATCCCGTTTTGTTTCCGTCATTTCGTATACTTGCGGAACCTACTTCGATATTGTTTCGCAAAAATTTTATTCCATCTCCCGCTTTTAGTTTGCACGATAAAGTAACCGCTTTTCCGTCGCTGTTTACCACCGTTCCCGCTTCGAGACCGATACTGTTCTGGACATAAGGATAAATCGTATCGGAAGTAGGCTCGAACAAATGAGCATGACAAAAATCGCCTCTGTTGAAAGCAAGTTTCAAATGATCCATGTCCTTCTTGTCCGTCCGATGTTTCAATGCGCGTTTATAGACGTCCACAACCGTGGCGACATATTCAGGACGTCTGAGTCTGCCCTCTATTTTAAAAGATGTGATCCCCGCATCCTTAAGTTCATTCAAACAGTCAAGCATATTTAAGTCTTTTGTTGAAAGGCAGTAGCCTTCCTTTTTTATTCCGTCAACTTCGAGAATATATTTTTTTCTGCATAACTGCATACATTTCCCTCGGTTTCCACTGTAACCCGAAGCCAAACTGCTTAAATAACAATTACCTGAAAAAGCAACGCACAACGCTCCGTGAACAAAAAATTCAAGTTCTACGGAAGAATTCGCTCTTATCTGCCTGATGTCTTCCAACGTCGTCTCTCTGCTTAAAATCACACGCTTAAATCCCAATTTCCGAGCAAAAATCGCACCTTGATAATTGTGGATCCCCATTTGCGTACTCGCGTGCAAAACAATATCGGGAATTTCGTTTTTAAGACGTTCCGCAAAACCCAAATCTTGTATAATAATGGCATCGGCGCCTTTTTTCCACACTTCTTTCGTAAAAGAAACCGCCTCGGGAAGTTCTGCGTCCTTAAGCAAGGTATTCATGGTTATATAAACTTTTACACCGAATAAATGAGCATAATCAAGAACTTCTTCTATATTATCAATAGAAAAATTATCGGCTTTTGCTCTCGCATTATATTTATTGAGCCCGAGATATACCGCATCGGCACCGCTCCCTATGGCTGCCTTCAACGCGGCGCCGTTACCGACAGGCGCTAAAATTTCGGGTAAAAAATCACTCATTATTGTTCTCTCAAAACAGCGTTGAATTTATGGGACAAAGATTTAATAATATCATCTGTAATTTTTGCGATTTCTTCATCGGTAAGAGTTCTTTCATAGGGCTGGATCTTTATCGAAAACGCCGCGCTGTATTTGCCTTCCGGTATGACCTCTCCTCGATAAATATCGAACAAAACAACTTTTTCCACAAGTTTCCCGCCTACGGACTTTATTTCATTTAACATATCGCCGACCGAAACCTCATCCGAGACTACAAAGGCAAGATCTCTGTCAACAGAGTGATACTTGGGTAATTCTTTGTATTTAACTATATTTTCGCTGAAATCGATCTCCGACAAATAAAGTTCGAATAAAAATACATTATTTTTTACTTTAAAGTTTTTGGCTACCTTCGGATGTATCTTTCCGAATCTTCCCGAAAGCTTTCCGTCAATAATAATATCCGCGCTTATCCCGGGATGTAAATAATGCGCTTGCGAACGCGCAATGGTATAGTCCGCTCCGATAACCGACATAACAGACTCGACTATTCCTTTTAAGGCAAAGAATTCTTCGTTTTCGCCGTAAATACCGACGCATAATTCTTCCCTCTCGTAAGGCAAATCGTTTTCTGCGGCAAAAAAAGTTTTGGACTGTTCGAATAATCGCGCTTCGGTATTTTTCCTGCTCTGATTCAACGCTATCGTATTAAGCATGCTCGAGACAAGTTGAGTACGCATAACAGATTGCTCTTCGCCGAGAGGATTGCGAATTTTTACGATATTCCGCAAATCACTGTCGTCGGGAACATTCAACATATCGCATGCTTTCTCGGAAATAAAAGAGAAATTGATAATTTCATAACAGCCGAGAGCGCACAATCGTTGCTTTAATGTATTTATGAATTGATTTTCTTTGGATCTTGCTCCGACAGAAACCCGAGATGATGCCATTAAAGTCGAATCAAGTTTATCGTATCCGTAAAATCTTATTACTTCTTCTGCAATATCGGTATAATTATCTATATCTTCTCTATATAACGGTGCTTCGATTGTAAGCTTGTCATTTTGAGATTTTACACTGAAATTCAATGATTTAAGTATTCTGACAATATCCTTTTGAGGAATTTCTATACCAAGCAGCGCCGAAATTTCTTTTGCCGAAGTCACTATATTTTTCTTCTCGGGCTTTAGCGTTGCGACATTCTGTACATAATCCGCTATTTTTCCGACATGCAACGAATAGAACAAATTCAGCGCTCGTTCTCTTCCGATATCTATACTGTCATAATCGACGCCTCTCTCATATCGCAATGAAGAGTCCGACATAAGCCCGAGTTTTCTCGATGTATTCCTTATGGATTGTTTTGCAAATCTCGCGCTTTCAAGAAAAATTGCGCTTGTACGATCGTTTATTCCGCTATACTCGCCGCCCATGACTCCTGCTATCGCCAATGATTTTTTGTCATCGGCAATGACTAACATATTCTCATCCAAAGAATATTCTTCTCCATTTAACGCTTTTATCTTTTCGTTTTTCAGTGCCTTCCTTACATGAATATTGCCTTCGATAAAAGAAATATCAAACGCGTGCAAAGGTTGTCCGACTTCAAGTAAAACATAATTGGTAATATCGACGGCAACATTCTTGGGGCGTATTCCACACATAAGCAAGCGTT
Source organism: uncultured Clostridia bacterium (assembly GCA_947581755.1). Classification (GTDB taxonomy): domain Bacteria; phylum Bacillota; class Clostridia; order Christensenellales; family Pumilibacteraceae; genus CANPVN01. The sequence continues at coordinate 35,298 of CANPVN010000013.1, forward strand.
TCCTCATCCAATACGGAGACTTATCGTTTGTGACATTCGTTATAATTCTTCCTGTGTAGCGGGTGCAAATTTCGGGAGCGTCGATAAAAACTTTCGGAGTCTTTTCATTTGAGAATTTTTCACATTCATAATGTATATCGGGGGCTTTTACGGGTCTGTCCAATCCGACTGCTATTTCACGCGCAAGACCGTACACAGATTGACAATCGGCGCGATTTGCGGTAACCGATATATCGAGAATGTATTCATCTATGCCGAGATATTTTTTGATGTCCTCTCCTATCGGAGCGTCTTTGGGCAAAATCAATATTCCGTTGACTTCGGCTCCTGCTATTATATTATCGTCTATCCCGAGTTCGGAGCCCGAACAGAGCATTCCATAACTCATGACTCCCCTTAAAGGACAAGCGGTAATATGCTTATCGGGAAGATCCGCGCCATCCAAAGCGACGGGAACCCTGTCTCCTTCCGATACATTGGAGGCTCCCGTAACTATTATGACAAGATCTTTTCGACCGACATCAAGTTCGCAAACTTTAAGCTTATCGGAATTTTCATTCGGGCGAATGGATTTTATTTCACCGACTACGACTTTATCGATATTTTTGCCGAAATATATAACATCCTCAACTTCGAAACCTATATTTAAGAATTTATCTTCCAAAACTTCCAAAGGAATATCGCTTACATCAACAAATTCGTTTAACCAACTTATGGGTAATTTCATAATTTTCAGTTCTCCTGATTGTTAAATTGTTTAAGGAATCTTATATCTCCCTCGAAAGGAACTCTGGCATCGGTAATTCCGTGTATTATACTTGTTATTCTGTCAAGTCCCATTCCGAAGGCAAATCCCGAATATTCGTCGGGATCGATTCCGCAAGCGGAAAGCACATTTCTGTTAACCATTCCCGCTCCCAAAATTTCGATCCAACCCGTATTCTTGCAAATACGACAGCCTCTACCTCCGCAACCCGAACACGAAGCATCGACTTCGACGCTCGGTTCCGTAAAGGGGAAATAAGAAGGTCTGAATCTTATTTTGGTATTTTCATTGAAAAACTTCTTGGCAAAGGCTTCCAAAACACCTTTCAAATCACTCATAGTAATGTTTTTGTCTACAACAAGTCCCTCGACTTGATGGAAACAAGGCGTATGAGTAGCGTCTACTTCATCGGGTCGATATACCCTTCCCGGAGACAACATTTTAATCGGGGGTTTTTTCTTTTCCATCAATCGGACTTGTCCCGCGGAGGTTTGAGTTCTCAAAACAATATCATCTCTAATATAAAATGTGTCCTGAATATCCCTTGAAGGATGATCGTGAGGAATGTTCAGCATATCAAAATTGTATTTAACAAATTCGATCTCGGGACTTGAACAAATTTCAAACCCCATAGAAATAAAGAAATCTTCTATTTTCTGTCTTGTCAAATTCAGCGGATGAAGATTGCCCACTACCGAGGTCTTTGCGGGAATGGTTATATCGATTTTTTCTTTCATGAGCCTTTGATGTTGCTCTTCATCCTCTGTTTTTTTCAACTTTGCCGTAATCTTTTCTTCCAACGCTTCACGCGCTTCGTTGACGGCCTTGCCCATAAGCGGTCTTTGCGATTCCGGCACATCTTTTAACTGCTTCATAAGAGAAGTCAATTCTCCGTTTTTTCCGAAAAGTTTGACTTTGAGTTCTATTAAATCTCCCGATGTTTCGGCTTTGTCTATTTCGGAAATATAAAGTTTGACAATTCCTTCTATCTTCTTTTCCATGTTTCCTCCAAAAAATAAAAAGTCCTAAAGCAAAAACTTTAGGACGCCTGTCATTAGCGTGGTACCACCTAAATTCATTGCAATAATGCAATCTCATTCAATGCTGTTACGGAGCAACCGCATCTGCCTACTTATCAGCAGTGAGCTATTATGGTGAATATCTTTTCCGCGCGCATCCTCTCAGCTATAAGATGCTCTCTGTCATTTGCGGATATCTTGTGCCATCGTCATCGCTTTTATTGATTATAACATATTTGCAATAATAAAAGCAAGCAATTTTAAGGTATTAAGTTCATCATTTCATCAAGCGACGGAGAATTTAAATATGTATCCGGAACCTTGCCTACTATTATATTTTCGCACAAGACAACATCGGTCACCGTTTGAATCGTCGCGTTTGCTCCCGGCATAATAACGCTTACATCGCTTGTTATTTCAATAATAATGGTATGCTTCGTTTGGTTTATTCCAGCTTCCGAAAATTGTGAATAAAATTTGGATTCCGCCGTTCCCACAGGTAAAGCCTTGATTTTAATCGACGGACCCTTGCCCGACAAAAACATTATTCCCGATAACGAACCTATGGGAACCTCTATACCCTGTTCTCCCAAAGAGGAAATATTACTCTGCGCCAAAACAACGGTTCTTCTCGCAATGCTGTTTATAAGCGCGGAATTTGTCTGAATTAAAGTAACATCTCCGTTGTTGTCCTTTGTGATATTTATTATATCGGCATAACTTATTTGTTCGGACATTATCTTGCCCGCCGCCGTATTTACCGCAACGGTAGTCATGGCGCGCACTTGATCTTCGGCTATGGTCTTTATAACGGGATTTACATTCTCCGTAAAAAAGACAATAATCAAAACGCTTACAATAAGAATGGCGCATAACGCTATTTTTATCTTAACAGAGCTTTTCCATTCTTTTTTTCGCATATACCGCACCTTAAAGAAAAACGCTTTGATTATATATATGCAATTTGTATAAATTATTTTACTTTTAATTTATCGCACGGAAAAACAAAGAGATATTACTGTTTTGATTTGGATGAAAAGATTAAGGTTACCAAATAACTTGCCATTATCGCCACGCCTATTCCGAAAGCCGTTTCCATAAGTCCGCCTGCAAAGGCGCCCAAAAATCCGTATTTCGCAGTGGCTTTTATTGCGCCTCTTGTCAAGGCGGCTCCGAACCCGATAATAGGCACGCTTATACCCGCTTGCGCAAATTTATTTATGGGATCGTAAATCCCTATTCCTTCCAGCAATATTCCTATAATAAGAAAAATCACGAGAATCCTCGCCGGAGTCAATTTCGTTTTTATAATTAAAATTTGTGCGAGCGCGCAAATCGCTCCTCCGACGACAAAGACTATGGGATATGCAATTAATTTTTCCAATAACATAAATCATCTCCGTTGTTTTCTATTATTACTCCATGACTTATACATGGAATGGTCTCACCTTGATAACAGCTCGTTGAACTCATCAAAGCGCCTGTAGCAAAATACGCTACCTTATTATAAACGCCTTCTTTCATTTTGGATAATATGAATGAGTTAAATACCGAAGCGCTGCAAGCGCTGCCGCTACCGCCTTGATAACAATTTTGATCTAAACTGAAAATCGAGGCTCCGCAGTCTATATAATTTTTACCAAGTTCAAAGCCTTGTTCTCGCATTAAATCTCTTAAAATATCGGAACCGAGTTTTCCCAAGTCGCCCGTCACAATCAAATCATAGTCTTTTGGCTCGGTTTCCGTTTGTGCAAATAAGGTCAATAAGGAATCTGCAGCAGCGGGAGCCATTGCCGCTCCCATATTATTCAAGTCATTTGTTCCGAAGTCCACAACTTTACCCACAAGCGCTTTCGTTATAACTGGTCCCTCACCCTCTGTGGACAAAACGCTGGATCCCGCGCCCGTAACCGTCCACTGCGCATAAGGCGGCTTTTGACACCCGTATTCCAAAGGATAACGATATGTTCTTTCCGCCGTTGCGAAATGACTTGCGGTAGCGCAAACTATATTTTTAAAATGTCCCGCGCTGAGTAAAGACGACGCAATAGTCAAACATTCCGTCATAGTGGAACAGGCGCTGTACATACCGAAATAAGGAATATTCAAATCTCTTGCCACATAACTCGAAGAAGTAATTTGATTCAATAGATCGCCCGCAATCATTAAGTCTATATCCGAAATATTCAAACCTGCATCAGACACGGCGCCGATAATGGCATTCTCCAACATTTTGGCTTCGCCAAATTCAAAAGTCTTTTCTCCCAACTTATCATCTTGCTCGACTTTGGCGAAATATTTGCCGAACGGTCCTTGAGATTCTTTTTTGCCCACTATCGACATTCTTCCGATTATATGCGGAGGACAGTCAAATACAAGAAGTTGTGAATTTTGTTGAGCAATTTTTTTATTCGGATTTATTTTTTTATTTGTTTGAAAGCCTATTTTTTCTTGGCTCTTGGATCTGTAAATAGTATTGACAGTACTCACCCTATCACCCCCATGGCAAAATAATAAATAAGCGCAACGACGGACGACCATACTACACCGTTTACAATCACGGGTCCGACTACCGAAAACAATTTTACACTTGTACCTAAAATCAAACCTTCGGTTTTGAATTCCATCGACGCGCTCGCCATTGCGTTGGCAAATCCCGTTATGGGCAAGAAAGAACCGGCTCCGCCTTTTCTTCCTATGGCGTCGTAAAATCCGAGACCTGTAAACAATATGGCAATCGTTATAAGAGTTATGGAACTTAGATTGACAATAAATTTTTCTCCCAAATCGGGAAAAATCAGTCTGTAGATATCGCCAAAAAGTTGTCCTATCGTACAAGTAAGACCGCCTACCCAAAAAGCATTAAATAAGGATTTTATAAAGGCGCTCGAAGGAGTAACCGCTTTAACATATTTATTATAACGCTTATTTCTTTCCCGAACCTTTGTATCTGCATTATTTGCCATCGTTGTGTTTTATCTCCTTGATTCTGATTTCATGCTCTTCGATATTTTTATAAGGATCACAATTTAACTCTCGTCTCTTCATTTCAAATACCTCGCTTTTATTTTGGCTAAACTCATCTTTGATTATGTATTTTTTTGTAAATTACATTCGACGACTATTTGCTTAAAAATAAAGTAAATTTGAATCCGACATTTTTGCCAAAAGTGTTGCTTTTTTGCTGAAAATGGTTTATAATAGAAATTAAGTTTTTACTTTTCAAGGATAAAAGTATTATGAGTAAAAAATTTATTAAAAGCACAATTCTCATATTGACGATTATTTTTATTGCGTCATTGGCGATACTTATATATGATTTTACAATATTGATATCTCTTGACGACAACGCGCCCGCCCCGCTGCCGGAAACGAATACCGAATTGCTGCCCCCTCCGCCGATAGAACAACCGATAGATAAAACACCCGAAGATTACACTCCGCTGGAAAATCTTGCGATAGCGTCGGATAAAATCAAGAAAGCGGGAATATATAGAACGGAAACAAGCGGCACAGTCACCGCCTTGGGAAATATTTACCAGCAAAAAGTCAAGACATATAAAAAAGTTTATAATAACGAATGTTTTGTCCAAAGCGCATCATTCTCTTCTATCAAAAAAACAGCCGAGCAACAATACTTTAACGGCGCGGAAATTTTATACAAAAAAGGCTCGGATATAGACAAGGACTGTAATGTCAGAACTTGGGATACAACAAAAACTTACTTAAAAGAAGATTTCTTACGTGATTATGGTTGCGAACCGTTTGCCATTACAAAATATATGATCAACGACCAAACCATAAAATCTTCGGATATGAGTAAGGACGAAAGCGGCAATTACTTATTGACATTCGAATTGACCGATTTCGAAAACTCTGCGGCAAACATGATTCGAGAAATCAAGACGCAATCCGGAGCAAAAGAATATCCCTCTTTCGACCAAATAAAAATAACGGTTACAATGGATTCGGATTGGACTGTAATTAAAATCCAAACAGAGGAAAATTACAAAATTAAAATGTTTATCTCTCTGACTTGCTCTACTCTATTCGAAGAAGTTTTTTCAAATATAGGAAATACTCAAATGACTATAAATGAAAAAGAATATTTCAATTAGCCTTTTTGAATTATCATGGGTTGCCATATTAAGCGGCAACCCATTTATATTACAAAAAACAGTCCATCGAAAAAATGGACTGTTTTTAGTTAAAAATAAAATTTCGTTTTAAAGCGATACCGAATATAACAAATTCACTATGTCATATTCCTCTGCAAAACTGTAGTTTTTAGATCGAATAATATCTTTGAACTAACAACCGACTTTCCTTTTTTTTTGATTGTCTTGTCAACGACAGAAAAGAAATAAAACAAAGGAGTATTTTATGCGACGTTCGTTGATGAAAATTTGAATTTCAGTAAGGATAAGAATTCGGAAGTGGTTAAACCCTTCTCTTCTGAGTAGATTTCTACGTCGAAATAGTTGTTTATGTTTTTGAGTTTGCC
>CANPVN010000014.1 GCA_947581755.1 uncultured Clostridia bacterium
TGAGCCCGGTTCAATACCGAACTCATTCGCAAACTTAATTATTTAATTATTGTCCAAACTTTGGGGTTCACTTCAAACTCCTTAGGGACTTTTTATATAACCTCATGTTTTTAAGTGAAAATAATAATAGAGGGCAAAAATACAAAAACTATGGCGGATGAGTAAATTCCGCAAATTTCTGACGGGAGCGACGGCGTTTACCGTTCTTACCGTAATTACAAAGTTGATAGGGGCTTTTTATCGCATACCTTTGACCAATATAGTGGGAGCGGAGGGAATAGGATTATATCAAATGGTATTCCCGCTGTATACCGTTTTGCTTACGCTTACGAGCGGAGGAATAACGACGGCAATGGCAAAATACGTGGCGTCGCTCGAGAGCGTGGGTGCCGACGAAGGGTCGAGGAGAGTCCTCGGAGTAACAATGAAAGTACTTGCGGCAACGGGAGGGACGGCGGCTGTATGCTTGATAGTATTTTGCCGTTTTACGGCGCGTATTCAAGGCAATTCCGATGTCGCGTTGGCATATATAGGGATTGCGCCCGCAACTTTTTTCGTGGCTATAACCGCATGTTTTCGCGGTTATTTTCAGGGCAAGCAAAATATGTTTCCCACGGCGTTGAGTCAACTGATCGAGCAAGTCGTCAAACTTGCGGTAGGTCTTGCGCTTGCCGCTTTACTTATAAAGGAATCCGTGGCTTGGGCTGTGTTCGGCGCAACGGTGGGAGTCAGCGTTTCGGAGTTTATCGCAATGATCGCGCTTTCGGTATATTATCTTACGAGCAGAGCCTTTTCCCAAAGGAAAAATAAAATACCCATTGAAAAACTTAAAGATATCGAGGCTGCCGAACTTGTCTTGCCCGAGAGAGTGTCGGTATTGCCCATAAACAAAGAGATTTTCCGAAACATCTGCAAGACGGCGGTTCCTTCCGCTCTCGGATCTCTGATACTTCCGTTGACTCAACTTGCCGACAGCGTGCTTATAGTAAACGTGCTTGTCGGGTTGGGCATGGGAAACGCCGCCGCGACGGTACTTTTCGGAATAGTCAACGGTCCCATAAATTCTCTCATAAATCTTCCCGCGGTAGTGACTCTATCGATTTCCATATCGCTGTTGCCCAAAGTTTCGTCCTTGAAGGCAAAAGGAGAAGATATAAATCAAACGGTGTTGAAAGCGCTGAAATACACTTGTTTATTGTCCATTCCCTGTTGCGCCGTATTCTTGGCGTTTCCCAAAGAGATATTGACATTGTTGTATACGGGAGGATTGACGGAATCGCAATTGGAAACGGCGGCGACGTTGCTTCGTTTGTCGTCCGTGACGGTATTTTATGTTTCGATATTGCAGATAGCGACTTCTGTGCTTCAGGCTGTGGGCAAGGCGCATATTCCCGCGATAAATCTTTTGATAGGCGCGGCGATAAAAGTCGCATTCACGCTACTGTTACTCATAAAGATGGGGATAAGCGGCGCCGTGATAGCGACGGTTTTATGTTATATAGCGACGACTTCTTTGGATTTTCTGAAGATGAAGAAGTTGGGGATTTTCGGCAAGGGATTTTACGTTTCCGTGACGGCGCCCGTCATTGCGTCTGGCTTAATGCTCGTCACCGTGAGATTGTTGAGAGTTGCGACGGCGGGATTGTCTCCCAAACTCGGCATAGTGACGGCTCTTTTTTGCGGCGGAGTGATATATATTTTGAGTATTTTTCTGCTTCGGGCGGTCGGAAAGGCGGATATAAAGGGAATTTTGGGAGCCTGAGCAAAAAATCGAGGGTATAAAAAAGCAGAGACTTTGACATATTATATGCAAAGTCTTGATTTTTACCGAAAATTGTTATATAATAGAAGAAATCCACAAACAAAACGAGAGGATCTCAAAATGCTTGATATAAAATATGTTTTGGAAAACGCAAAACAAATAGAAGAAATATATACGCACCGCAGCGGCGTTTACGATGTAAAAAAAGTTGTCGAACTCGATGCGAGACGAAAGGAAATTCTTGCCGAACTCGAGACATACAGAGCGCAAAAGAACAGGGCGAGCGATGAGGTAGCGAGAATAAAGAAGGAAAAAGGCGATGCAAGCGAGATAATTGCCGAGATGAAGGCTTTGGGCGAAAAGATAAAGACGCTCGAAGCGGATCTTGCCGAGGTTATGCCCGCTTTGAACAATGCCGCATTGTCTCTTCCCAACATTCCCGATTCTTCCGTGCCCGTCGGTTCCTCCGACGCAGACAACGTCGAAATGAGAAGAGTGGGCGAACCGCGTAAATTCGATTTTGCCGCAAAGCCGCATTGGGAGATAGGTTCCGATCTCAACATTCTCGATCCCGTAACGGCGGCAAAAATTTCGGGCGCGAGATTTACCGTTTATCGGGGATTGGGAGCGCGTCTCGAAAGGTCGATATATAACTTTATGCTTGACACACATACCAAGTCGGGATATACCGAGATATTCCCGCCCTTTATGGTAAACAGGGACAGCATGTACGGTACGGGACAACTGCCCAAATTCGAAGAAGACGCTTTCAACATAAAGAACAACGATTATTTTCTCATTCCCACTGCCGAGGTTCCCGTAACCAATATGCATCGCGGCGAAGTTATCGACGGAGACAAACTCCCCATAAAGTATTGCGCGTACACCGCATGTTTCAGAGCGGAGGCGGGCAGCGCGGGCAGAGACACGAGGGGACTTATTCGTCAGCACCAATTCAACAAAGTCGAGTTGGTAAAGTTCTGTAAGCCCGAGACGAGTTTCGACGAACTCGAAAAACTTACCGCCGATGCCGAAAATATACTGAAACTGATCGGACTTCCTTACAGAGTGGTTACGCTCTGCACGGGAGATTTGGGATTCTCTTCGGCAAAGACGTATGATATAGAGGTATGGCTCCCGAGTTACGGCAGATATGTTGAAATATCTTCATGCTCGAATTTCCGTGATTTTCAGGCGCGCAGAATGAACATAAAATACAGGCAGAACGGAATTACTTCTTTTGTTCATACATTGAACGGCAGCGGACTTGCGGTGGGCAGAACCACTGCGGCGATTTTGGAGAATTACCAGAACGCAGACGGAAGCGTTACCGTTCCCGAAGTTCTTATTCCTTATATGGGAACGGATATAATAAAATAATACAAAAGTAGGATAAAATAATGGGTTTACTTAAGATTTTACAAAAATCCATAGATTGTGTGGGAAAAGTCCTTGCCTGGCTGCTTATCAGAATGGGACTGTGGTTGTCGGTTTTGTATGTCGTCTTGTTTTTTGTTATATGCGCTCTTACCGATACGACCTTCACATCGGTTCAGAATTTGTTTTGGACTTGTCTTTTGATAAGCGCGGTACTCGGCTTATGGATAAGTCTTTCTCTTGCGAATAAGTTCAAAAAGAAAGAGAAAAACGATAGGGCGGTAGCCAATATCCCCAAAGTAAAAAGAAAGAACGGCAAAGAGGACTACGAAGAGTCGAGAGAGAGTTATGCGGGCTTGGTGGCGCAAAACAATGCGTCGGCTCAAATGCAACCTCAAACTCAACCGATAACAACGGTGTTTTATACTCAGCCTCAACCTGCGGTAATGGCGGCTCCTCAATATGTCCAGCCGACGATATTGCAACCGTTGATTCAACAGCCCGTTGTGCAGCCCGTGTTGCCGCCGCAAACGGTATATCCGCCTCAGTATACGCAGCCTGCGCCTCAATATGTTCAACCCGCGCAGCCTGCCCCGACTCCTCAATATCCGCAGCAGCCTCAATACCAACAGCAGCCGCAATATCAACAGCCTTCACCCGACGGCAGTTCGGTTTTTATGCCTTATCATCAACCTCAGCCGCAGCCTTCTTCGCCGCAACAGTTGTCGGCGCGCGATATACTTTTTTCGCAGCCCGTTCAGCAAGACGACGACGGAGATCGCTTCCTGAAATATCCCAGACCGAACGATATGGCGGGTCGTCCCGCGGACGCAATATCTCCTTTGGAAGCGCAGACAAATCCCATGCCGAATCCGCGCGAACAGAGAATGGCTCAGCAGCAGTCGCTCAATAACTATCCGCCCGCGCAGCCTCAGCAGCCGTTGAATAATTATCCGCCCGCGCAGCCGCAACAACAGCCGACTCCGCAATACGGATATCAACAGCCTGTCAATAACGATTATCGTCAACAGATCCTCAAACCCGAAAGGATATGTCAGACTCGCACCGATTCCAGTGTTTTGATTTATGTATATGCCGATCATTTGGATTATTACAGAAGAACTCCCGAGGGGGGATTGAGATATCTGTACACCGAACCCAAGAATAGGTTCTGATTTGACAGCCACTCCGAAAAAAATATCTTTTCGGAGTGGATTTTGTAAATAAAAGCAACACGGAGGTAATTATATGAAAGTATTATTGTTCAACGGCAGTCCGCGAAAGGCGGGCTGTACCTTTACCGCTTTGTCCGAGATAGCCCGAGTTCTCGGCTCCGAGGGGATAGAGACCGAAATTCTGCAAATCGGGAACAAGCCGATACAGGATTGTACGGCTTGCGGCGGTTGCATGACAAAGGATAAATGTGTCTATGACGACGATTGTATAAACGAATGGTTGGATAAAGCAAAGACCTCGGACGGTTTCGTATTCGGCACGCCTGTGTATTATGCTCATCCTTCGGGAAGAATTTTATCCGCAATGAACAGACTTTTTTATGCGGGCGGGAAGTACTTTGCGCATAAGCCCGCCGCAGTCGTTGCGTCGGCGCGTCGGGCGGGAACGACGGCGTCGCTCGACGTGCTTTCCAAACATTTGGGAATTTCCGAAATGCCTATCGTGTCGTCGAGTTATTGGAATATGGTTCACGGCAACTCTCCCGAAGAAGTGAGACAGGATCTCGAGGGGATGCAGACTATGAGAAACATAGCCCGAAACTTGGCCTGGCTCATCAAATGTATCGAGGCGGGAAAGAATGTCGGAATAGCAATTCCCGATACCGAGCATTCCGTTTGGACTAATTTCATAAGATAAAGAGAATAAGATAATAAAAACAACGCCGCGGTAATAAAAATTTTCCGCGGTGTTTTTATATGTTTTCGTTGTAAGGAGAGGGTGTCTCGTCTTGTTCGTCCGATTTTATATATTTTATATATTCGTAATTGGGAAGGGTTGCGGAACAGTTCAGCATATATTCATAAGTCATTTTCGCAAATCTTTCGGTGTTTTCGGCAACGGACAGAGAGGGATCGGGATATATCGGGTCTCCGATATTTATCGTCATTTTGGGTTTTTCCGAAAATTTGCTTTTCCGAAAGGTCGAAAAGAAGGGGACGACGGGCGCGCCTGCTTTTGCGGGATAACGGAAACTCGTAGATAAAAACTTTCTTACTCCCGTATAGTACGGCCATATATGCGCTTCGGGATATATGGCTATACATTGTTTATGTTCGAGGTAATAATCTATTGCCTTGTACAATTTTTTAAGATCGCTCAACTTGTCCGATACGGGCATATATCCCAAAGGTTTAAGGACTCTGCGAGCAACGGGAATAGTCATTGCGTCGGTATAAGCGACGATATTCGCTCGTTTGGGCGAGGCTATCATGACCGCGGGAGTTATTGCGTCTATCAATCCCGTGTGATTGCCGTACAGAAAGTAGCCTTTTTTAAGAGGCTTTAATTTTTTTTTGCCTTTTATACGCACGCCTGCGAACAGACAGAACACTCGGAGTATGGGATAGGCGATAAGGTAATATAAAGCGTCCGAGAAAAATTTTCCCACGCCCGAGCGAATGTATTTGTAATTTTTGGGTATTGCAGGTCGGGAAAGTCCGACTTCGCCGAAATCGTCGTTCAACTCGTCTTTATAGTAAATGACTCTTTGTTTTTTATCAAACTTCATTTGAGGGGACCTCGTCCTCATCGTTGTTTTCGCCGTGTTGTTCTTGCTTAGTCTCGATATTATCGACTTGAAGTTGTCCTTTATGCTCTATGGGTTGCCAAGTAAGATTCTTTTTGTTCAATCCCTTAAAGAAAGCCAATATAAAATTGAACAGATACAAGGGGAAAACAAGCGCTATGCGTATGGAATGAATGAGTCCGAAAGAATGATGTTTATGATCTGCAAGGAACGTTATTATAGCGAACAAAGAGAAGGCTGAATAAGTCATCAAAAATACTTTGAGAGCATTTGCGAAAAACAGTTTATACAACAGGTTTCCCTCGAACATGAAGCCCACTCCCAAAACCAAACTCATAATGATATTGAGGGCAAGGAAAACCACCAATATGATAAGAGGATTGAGTCCGATAAGGAAATCGAGTTTTGCGAATTTTTCTCCTTTTTTCGTAAAGAACGCTTTTCTTATCTTTTTTCTGTATTTTCTGTCTGCGTGGAAGTGACCCCATATCCATCTTATATGTTGCTTCATTGTCTGCTTATAGGTAGTCGCTTGTTCGTCATAGAATACTGCGTCGGAAGTATAAGCGCATTTTATGTTGTTTTCATAGCACCAATAACTCAATTCGCAGTCCTCGGTAAGTCCGTTCCAGATAAAGCCGCCCGCCTTGTCCACGAGGTCGCTGTCGAGGAAATAGCCCGTGCCCGAAAGCACTATCTTATGTATGAAATGGCTTCTGCCTCTTCCCGTCAGAGTGTTCAGGAACAGGAACAAAGTATGAGAACAGCCCGCCAAAAGATTTTCGTTTGCGTTCTTGCTTGCGCGGTATCCCATGCCGAGTTGATAGCCTTGGGCTTTAAGCATATTCATTTTGGTAATGAAATCGCATTCGAGAATATTGTCCGCGTCGAAAATGAAGTAAGAGTCATAACTCAACCCTTTGTCTTTGATATAGGTTATCGCGTCGTCGAGAGCGTAACCCTTTGTTGCGCGTCCTTCGACAGAGGGACGGACAATGTAATTATATCCGAAATTTTTTACTATACCGACGGTAGGGTCGGATTCGCTTTCGACAATGACGAATACGTCGAACATATCTTGAGGATAGTCCTGTTTTTTGAGCGAGTGAAGAATGTTTGCGATTACTTTGCTTTCGTTGCGCGCGGGGATAAGCACGGCGTATTTGAATTTTTTATCGGTGGGCTTTAAGGGCTCTTCCTTCGTAAAGGCGTGAAGAATATACAATATTCTGTACCAATATATAAATATAAACGCAACCATGCCCCACACGGTAACAAGATTAAGCATTGTCAGAAAATTTTGAAAGTTCATTACAGAAATCCTTTTTGAATCGATAAAATTTATTTTTTGTTCTTTGCCTTGACAGCCAAGGCTTCCGAGAGCGTGTCAAGGAGCGAAATAAAATGCAACGTCTCTTTGTCTCCGAGTTTGCCGAGAACTTCTTCGGCAATTCCATGGACGACATTGACTTCGTTTTCGAGGGCTGCTTGTCCCTTTTGAGTAAAAGCCACATATTTTGCCCGCCTGTCAAAGTCGGCGTTCAGTTTGACTATAAAGCCCTGATCTTCCAATTTTTTGGCGATCTGAGCCGTTTTTGTTTTGTGAAAACCGCATATCTTTTTGACTTCGGACATTTTTGCGGCGTGAATACCCGCGGGTAAAAGTGTAGACGCATCCGAGATGGCTTTCAAAAAGAGATAACAGCTTTCGGGCAAAGAGTCCTTATCCAAAGCGGCAAGACGATTTCTCACTTCTCTTATTTTATACAATAATTGATCATGTATCCCGAGCATAAATCTCTCCTCGAAAATTAGTTTCAATGGTTTAACTAATTTTACCAATAATGCGCGGAGAAGTCAAGCGTTTTTCGAGGGAGAAATATAATTAAAAAATTTGTCGAAATCACAAAAAACAAAGAAGGGGGGAAACGAACGCGATTTTTAAGGGATTTTCGAGCCGAGCATCAAAAAGAGAAGAGCAAATTCTATGAAATGGAATATTTTAATATAAAATATACTGAAATGTTATGCTTTACAAATGGTTTATTGTCGATTGGATATAAAATTATTAAGAAAACATTTTCAAGGGCGATTATAGACTATCCGAAAAAAGGAGTCAAAAATAGGCAGTGTTAATAAAGTGAAATTATTCGAATTTATATTCGATAAACAGTTGACAACGGTCGGTAAGGGTGCTATAATAAGAGCGAAAAATGTTTATTAACATTATAAATAGATTTACCTAAAGGAGAAAAAGAAATGGCAAAATTATTAATAGTAGACGATGAAGTCAATATCCGAGAGATTTTTCGGGAATATGCCGATTTCGAAGGACATACCATAGAAGAGGCGACCGACGGCATGGAAGCCGTTAAAATGGCAAGGGCTAACACTTATGACCTTATCATAATGGATGTAATGATGCCCAAACTCGACGGTTTCAGCGCAGTAAAAGAGATAAGAAAGGATTCCGATGTTCCCATCATCATGCTCAGCGCGAGAAGCGAAGAATACGACAAGCTTCACGGATTCGACATGGGCATAGACGATTATGTGACCAAGCCCTTCTCTCCCAAAGAAGTTATGGCAAGAATACAGGCGGTATTGAGGAGAGGCAAAATAAAAGTCAAGAACAAAGTGGTGAGCGAGGGTTTGGAAATAGATGTAGCGGGCAGAAACATATTCGTTGACGGAAAGAAGGTGGACATGACCCCAAAAGAGTATGAGCTGTTATTCTATCTGGTTCAGAATAACGGCATAGCGATTTCCAGAGAAAAACTTTTGAACGATGTATGGGGGTATGATTTCTACGGTGATAACAGAACCGTGGATACTCATGTAAAGATGCTTCGTTCGTCGCTCGGACCCTATCGCGACAAGATAGTTACTTTAAGAGGTTTGGGTTATAAAATCGAGCTTTAATTAAAATAACGAGATCCTCCTCCGAACATAAAAAGGGGGGAGGATTTTTTGCTATTAAAGAGGATTGAGGGCTTTATGAAAAAGAAACGCATTTTTCGAAATTTTCCCCGAAGAAGTATTCAGGGGTTAAGTTGTTTATACTTTTTTATAATTTCTGTCATAGTCATAGCCGTCATGATAGGTGTCGAACTTGTTTTTGCGAGTGTGTTTACCGAGGGGCAGAACAATCGAATAGACAATGCTTTTATCGATTCGGCTGCTTTGGCGGAGCGAATAGATGACGAGTTTCGTATTTTCGAGGAAGAATACGAGAATCTGCCTCCGCACAACAGACCTACAAACAAATCGTTGGACGATTTTATAGTCGAGGCGAACAGGATTTCCGAAAAGTATCATTGCGAAGTGGAATGTTATATTTTCCGATACACCGAAACCCGAGATGAAATGGATCTCAGAGAGGCTCTTGACGACGGTTTCGATGTATATAACTATAACGGTTATTATAATTCCTCCAAGGCGTCGATATACAGGGCGGACACCGAGATATTCAACAAAAATCAGTCCGAGATCACCGCCGAGATATTCAATATGTATGTTTATAATTACAATCTCAACTATGACAAAGGAGTATTCAGTTTCGTAAACAACGACTTCGGCGGAGTCAATACCGTGACAAGGATTTACGGCTCCTCGCTTGCGAAAATCGAATCGGCTTATCTTACAACGAGAAGAGTCGCAATGTATCTCAGAATAAGCATAACGGAAGAAGAGATAGGCGTCACTTCGATGATAATTTCCGCGGTATTCGGCGCGCTCGGCGCATTGCTTTTGTCGCTTACGCTTTCGTTCTATCTTTCGAAGAAGGTGTCTCATCCCATCAAAGAATATGCGGAAGCCGCCAAGAAGTTGGGACAAGGCGATTACAGACAAAAGATAAAGGTAGACGACAAGACTTTGAAGGAACTCCGCGAACTCGGGCTTGTGTTCAATCAAGCGGCGGAGGATATAGAAAAGACGGACAGTCAGCGTAAAGAATTTTTGGCGAACGTCACGCATGATTTGCGAACGCCGTTGACTATGATAAGAGCGTATGCCGAGATGATAAGGGATCTTTCGGGTTCCAATCCCGCAAAGAGGAACGCGCATGCGCAGATAATAATAGACGAGGCGGACAGATTGTCTTTGCTTGTAGAGGACATTCTGAACGTTTCCAAACTCGAAGCGGGAACTCTTAAAATGGAGTTTGTATCTACAGATATGACGACTCTTTGCGCCACCGCCTTAAATCTTTACAATGTCAAGGTGGAAAAGGAAGGGTATCATATAGTATCCGAACTCGACAAGGATGCTTATGCCGTCGCCGACGCGCAACGCATAACTCAGGTTATACACAATCTCGTGCAGAACGCCGTCAATTATACGGGCGAGGACAAGACCGTTAAAGTCGTACTCAAAAAACTCGAACACGGAGTCAGAGTAGAGGTATCGGATTCGGGACGCGGCATAGCTCCCGAAGAAATCAAAAACGTCTGGACGCGCTATTATCAGATAAATCAAAAGAAGCGCAACAAGATGGGTTCGGGACTGGGACTCGACATAGTACGCGGAATACTTACGGCGCACAACGCGAATTTCGGAGTAGAGAGCGAACTCGGGCACGGAACGACATTCTGGTTCGAATTGTCGGATACTCTCCCCGAAGAGCCGTCCGAAAATCCATAATCGACAGAGGAGTACTGTTTATATTCAAAAGCGGCAAGGTTTTTTCTTGCCGCTTATTTGGTATAAGGAATTTGTTGCGTACAAAAAAAAACGATTCGCTTTCGGATATGAACAGCAAATCGTTTTTTTATGATTGTAATTTTTTTGATTACATAGGCTTAACCGCAACCGCACGAAGCTTGTTATTGCTTTTGGGATCGGGTTCTGTTTCGAAAGTAACTTTTTGTCCTTCCTTCAAAGTTTTGAAGCCATCGCATTCTATTGCGGAGAAGTGTACGAATACATCATCGCCACCCTCGTCATTGGCGATAAAGCCATAGCCCTTTTTTTCGTTGAACCATTTTACCGTACCGTTCATCTAAGAGTACCTCCTTAAAGAAATTGTATCCTTAATAAAAATCCCATAATAAGCGACTGTGATAAATAAGGACACTTTTTTTATGAGGACGATTAATAGCGAATACGACTGTATTATAGCACATAGAAAAACGGCTGTCAAATATTTCCAAAACAAGATAAAAAAATACAAGCCATAATCTTTTGGGATTGAGTCGGACAGGCAAAATTCGACAAAAAACCACATATAATGTTCTGTTAAGTAAATTCGAGGGGGCATTATAATGGTAGTTGAGAGTTTTCTTGTTTTTTTAAGTAAGATATTCTTTTTTACGTCTTACATATCCAATAAAGGTTCGTTTCCCAAGCCGCTTTCGCCCGAGGAAGAGAAAGAGTACGTCATGAAAGCCAAGCGCGGAGATTTGGAAGCGCGCGAGATTCTCATACGGCACAATTTGAGACTTGTCGCGCATATTGCAAAAAAATATTCCAATGCGGGAGAAGCCGACGATCTCATCTCCGTTGGGAGCATAGGGCTGATAAAGGGTATCGAGAGTTACGAATACGGACGCGGGAGTCAACTTGCCACGTATGTAGCCAAGTGTATCGACAATGAAATTCTTATGTACATAAGGGCGAACAAGAAGCATAAAAACACCGTGAGTTTACAGGAATCGGTGGGGACGGACAAAGAGGGCAACGAAATCACATTGATGGATATACTCCCCATGAAGGAAGAAAGCGTTTTCGCCAAAGTGGAGAGCGACATATTGTATCAAAAAGTATTGGAGATAATATATTCCGACGCGCTTTCGGCGCGAGAAAGAAAGATTATCTGTTTAAGGTACGGCATAAATTGCAAGCGGCAGTACACACAACTCGAAGTTTCCAAAATGATGGACATATCGCGTTCTTACGTCAGCAGGATAGAGAAAAAAGTCGTAAACAAGATCGCAAAAGAACTCAAGACCAATCAATGACTTGACAAAAGACTTAAAATGATTTATTCTTATTGCAGAGATGACTGTACGATTGCGTCTGTTTACAGACGAGGAAAGTCCGGGCACCGTAGGACAGGATGCCGGCTAATTACCGGTGAAGGCGACTTTAAGGAAAGTGCAACAGAAACAGACCGCCTTGAAAAAGGTAAGGGTGGAAAGGCAGGGTAAGAGCCTACCGTCTCTGCGGCAACGCGGAGAGCGCTGTAAACCCCATTCGGTGCAAGAGAAAAGAGAGGTTAAGGTTGTCCGCCGTCTCTCGAAAATCGCTTGAACCTATCGGCAACGATAGGTCTCCAGATAGATAATCGTATTTAACAGAACCCGGCTTATAGGTCATCTCTATTTTTTTTTGCGTTTTTGTAAGAATTCTCCCTTAGCCCTTTTTTTCTTTACTCCGCCTTGGCGGCTTTGACTCCACCTCTTGGCTCCCTTTGCTTCCCGCCCCCTTGGCCACCCTTAGCAAGGGTGGCTGTCACCGAAGGTGACTGAAGGGATTGTTATAATAATTCGACCTCATAAAAAACTAATCGAAAAGTTTATGTCGGAAAAAGAGCCTGACAAAGGCGTACTGCGACGCCGTCACGCTGCCTTGGCTCCCTTTGGTTGAAATGCGTAGCGTTTCAAACAAGGGGAGCTGTCGCCGCATTGCGGCGACTGAGGGGATTATAATAAATCCAACCTTATATAAATATCCAAAAAAAACCGATTTTGCAAAATATTGCAGCTCGGTTTTTTTATTTATAAATTAATGTGATTTTTGTTAAGTAAAAATCCTGTGAAATAGGATTTTTCATTATGAGTAAGACTTGACGGCGGGGGGGGGTAGTGATATACTTAATAAAATAAGATTTCATATACAAGGAGGAATCTATGAAACGTAAGTTAACCGTTTTGTTAACTGTTTTGATGGTACTCGCGCTGGTTATGGGAATAACCGTGGCGTGCAATCCCACGAATCAGCCGACAAACAAAGTACCTGCGGGACCCGAAGGCGGCACGTATTATTGCGACGACGGTTCCGACACTTACCACATAAGTCTTAAAGACGACAGCAAATTCACATTCGAAGTAGCGGGAGAGAACCGCGAGGGCGACTATGAGTTTGCGGGAACGGCATTGACGATGAAGTTCTCCGAGACCGAGACAATATCGGCGCAACTCCGAGACTACAACGAGATGACGTTTACATACAAGAATAAGAATTATACTTTCCTTCGAGACGTAGACTACACCGTAAGTTTTGACAGTATAGGAAGCGCGGTGACGGACAGAAACGTCAAGAACGGACGAGTTCTCGAAGAGCCTAACAGCCCCACAAAGAGCGGATATTTCTTTGCGGGTTGGTACGAGGACGCGCAGTATAAGACCCGTTTCAACTTCGGAAGCAAGATAACGGGAAACAAAACTTTGTACGGCAAATTTGTCGAGGCGATAGCGGCAGACCCCGAATACACCGTAACGTTTGTAACGGGAGCGGGAGCGACAACAATCGAGCCCATGCAGACCACAGGCGGCATGATCGATGTGCTTTCATTAAAGCCGACAAAATCGGGCGCGGAGTTTCTCGGTTGGTGGGTAAGCCACGAGAACGACCCCAACAAGTTGACATACAAATATGAACTTGAAACGTTGCATGAAGATACCACATTCTATGCGGTATGGAGCGACGGCAACCCCGCGGTTTCTGTAAAGGACGGCGAAGCTACTTGGACGGGAACGGGAGAGGCTACCGTAGAAGTAACGAATCCCGACGGGAGCAAGACGAATCCCACTGTAAGCGGCAACAAGGCTACAATAGCGTTTAATGCTACGGGTGAGTATCAAGTCAAAGTAACGGTAGGCGGCAAAACTACGACCGCGTACTATACGCATAACAGAATAAGCAGAGTCAGCGTATTCAAGACAGACGGAGACCTTTTGCAGTTCTATAAGGTACCCGAAGCGGACTCTTACGAAGTGACCTTAACTCATAAGAACGGCACGGCAACTCTTTCGACGCAAGACGGAGGAACGAGCAACGTAGTCGGCGTAGATTTCCATACATACGACATTCCCGCAGAGGGATATGTATTCACGATAAGAGCGACGGGAAACAACAAGAAAGAGAGCGTAAGCCAATACACACTCAACAGAGTATTGGATAAAGTTACGGGCTTCAATGTAAACAACGACCAAGAATTGAGCTGGAATGCTATAGAAGGCGCAAACTACAGCGTAAGGATTACCTTGGACGGCGAAGAAGTATACAGCGAGGATAGACAATCCGAGGCTTCATATAATATCTCGCGACTCGACAGAGGAAAAGTCGTAGTCGAAGTCACACCCAAGATGTTCGGCTGGAACAGCCCCGAGGTAACGACATATAACTATGACAAATTGAAGTTGTCGGGCGTAAAGAACATAGAGTTCGGCGACAACGATACACTCACTTGGGACGCTGTAAAGGACGCATTGGGATATGAGCTTACGATAAACGGAAAGCCTCATAGAACAGGTAGCCCCATGTTCCAATTAAAAGAGGACTATCTCGAAGGCGCGGATCGTCTCGAGATAACGATAAGAGCGACAGCGGCTACATCGATAAACGACTCACCCGAGTCCGACAAGATAATCGTCGTAGCGGGAGCGATGGGCGACGTTTATTATAACGAAGGTATCCTTAGTTGGGATGCCGTGTTTGGCGTTCGCGAGTTTGGAATAACAATCAATGACGAGGAAGAAATAATCGTAAAGACCAAGACCAACAGTACTCCCATAAAACTTGTAGCCAAGACCAACAATATAACGGTAAGGATAATAAAAGAGGATTTCAAGGAGTCCTCTGCAAAGACGACGGTAATAGCGGACGAGATAAGTTTCGAGCGAGGATTTGTTGCCGAGCCGATACCTTCTTTGTTCAAAGTAAAGGGTGATCCCATTGATTTGACTACCGAACTTATCGGCAATGCGACGGAAAGATTCGGATATGATTTTGTCGGTTGGTACGGAGCCGACGGCAGACCATACGAGGACACCGAGTTTGCGGGCGGAGACATGACTCTTACCGCAAATTGGCAGGCATATTCGATATCCGTCAAATTTGATTTGGGTGATTATGCGAACGAAAAGGGAACAGAAGACGAGTTTTTGAATTACACAATCGACTTTGAGTCCGAGAACTTCGAGATGCCCGTTCCCACATCTTCGAGAAGCGATTATGCTTTTGAAGGTTGGTATTGGAACGATATCAACTTCAACAATTCCCTTAACAAGTTGACGGATCAACACGGCGTAGGCGTGTCTCGATTCAATCAATTCGATTCGTCTGCATCCCGAACCAAGACGCTTTATGCGAAGTGGGTACAGATTTTCGATTTCGAGAAGCAGTCCGATGACACTTGGCTTGTAAAGAAGAACAGGAACATAGGACTTGTTACCGAGGTTACCATTCCCGAGACTTATGTTGACACGAACGGAGAAGCGAAACTTGTAACATCGGTTTCCGACTTTACCGATTCCATAAATCTTGTAAAGATAAGCATTCCCGACACTATTCGCAATATAAACCTCGGCGATGACGCTGCGGCGTTCAAAGGTTGCTATAATCTTTCCGAAGTAGAGATTCGATATACGGGAAACGCCGTTACGAAAAATTATACGTCTATAGACGGCGTATTGTTTGCGAATGTCGAAGAAGAGCCCAAAACATTGGTATATTATCCTTTGGGTAAGATTTACCACGATACTTACTACAAAGTTCCTTACGGCACTGTCACGATAGCCAACGGCGCTTTCTACAATAGCGGCAGCGCGCCTGTGGGATATGCAAAGACTTTGGAGCGTGTTGATATTGCCGCATCGGTAGAGTTGTTGGAGCAGAATTCATTCTACGGCATAGATACGCTTAAGATTATAAACTTCATTCCTTGCGAGGCAGGTCAGGTTGACGGTACGGGCTTGGTAATAAGGCCCGACGCCTTCGGCGGCGAGTCTGGTACCAGATCGAGCGCTTATAGTGTGGAAGAATTGACTTTGCCCAAGAGATTGACCGAGATAGATATCGAAACGCTTTCGAGTTTCTCTTCTCTCGAAAACATACACGTAGAAGAGGGCGGCTCCGTATATGTGGAATATGACGGTTTACTTTGCCGCAAGTTGGAAAACGGCACGCTTGAACTTGCCTTTTTCCCGAGAGGACGAGAACTTCCCGACGGTAAATTCTCGGTACCTTCGACAACAATATCTTCGATAGGCGAAAAGGCGTTCTTCGAATCCTTCAAAGTCAAAGAAGTCGAGATCCCCGCGCATGTTACCAATATTGCAAGGGACGCTTTCAGAGCATGTACCAACATAGAGAAAATAACGTTTATGGGCGACAGCGACTCTCCCGACCTTACGATCGGAGCATACGCATTCTACGGATACAGAAAGGCGCCTGCGACGAATTATGCCAATACCGTTTTGGAGTCTCTCACTTTACCCGAGAATCTTGTGTCTTTGGGCGAAGCCGCGTTTGCGCATATGACCAAGCTCACAACGGTAACCATCAATTCCGATAGAGACGAAGTCAATTTCGCTAAGAATGCATTCGTAGACCCCTTGAACAACGATTATGCAAGTATACAAGTTGCCAATCTCGGCGCGGGAGTTCCCGCATTTAGCGTAACCGAAGTATTCGGAAAAAATTTGCATGAAGTTCACGTAGCTTCGGGCAACAAACAGTTCTATTCCGATGACAAAGGCGTGCTTTATAACGCAGCCAAAAATCAACTCTTGTTCTTCCCCACGGATTGGAGCGGAGATTATTCTCTTCTTCCCGAGGTTACATCTATTCCCGCAAACTTCTTTGTTAACAGAACGGGACTTACGGGAATAACCCTTCACGAAAACGTGACTTCGATAGGAGAAAAGGCATTCATCGGCTGTACATCTCTTGCAAAAATAGATTTCGGAACGGGCGGAGAAACTCTTACAATAGGAGCGGAGGCGTTCAGTAACTGCAGAGCATTGCAATCGGTAACTCTTCCCGACAGATTGGAGGTATTGGGCGACCGCGCCTTCCAGAATTGCACTCTTTTGACGGAAATTGAAATAAAAGCGAATGTAAAATATATCGGACTTTACACAGATGATATGGGACATTCCGACGCATTCTATGTGTTTGACGGTTGTAAAAATCTCACGACGATAAAAATCGATCCCGCAAACCAACACTATGCGATAAAGGACGGAGTGATTTATTCGCTTCGCGCCGTAAGAGAAGGCGATACGGTAAAGAATGTTGAAGATACATTGCTTTATTGTCTTCCTTCCACAACCACGGATGTACTCGAGATTCCTTCCACCGTTCGTACTGTTTCGAGTTGGGCATTCAAGAATGTTACGGGCGTAAAAAAGATTCAATTTACCGATCTTAAGTGGACCGACAATGCCGACGAAGAAAGTCTCGACAATGCTGTCCTTAAGATAAATTCATACGCATTCGATAATTGTTATGTAAATGAAGGAAATTCCTATCGCGGATTGGAAGAGATCAGATTCCCCAAGGGACTCGCGGAAATGGAAGTGAACTTTATCGTATCTTGCGGCGCGCTTAAGAAGATCAATGTGCCCAACACCGTAACGACGATTTCTTCTTCGGCATTCGCTTCTCAAAACTACAGTTTGTCAACCATCGAATTCGACGAATCCGACGAGAACAGTCCCTCGCTCAAAATAGAGGACGGCGCTCGAGGAAACAGCGGCAGTTCGGGCGCGCCTTCTTTCCGCGGAGCGTTCAGTTATCTTTCCGCATTGAAGGAGATTACTTTCCCCGATCGTCTCGCCTACATCGGCGCTTATACGTTTTACTATGCGTCGGGTGGCACGGCTTCCACGAACATTAGTTATATAACGAGCGTCAAATTTGTCGAGTCCGATAAATACGATCTCGAGATAGGAAACTACGCTTTCTATATGACGAAAGCTCTTACTTCTATTGAATTGCCCGAAGGAACCGACAAAATCGGTGCAAACGCTTTCGCATATTCCGCAATCAAAGACTTTGTTTTGCCGTCAAGCGTAACCGTAATAGAAGACAGCGCTTTCGCAAGCGCAAGCATGAATACTTTCTCGGTAAAAGAGGGAAGTTTGCTTTCTTCTGTCGGAAGCTCTGCTTTTTCTCTTTGTTCAAATCTTGTTTCGGCAACTTTCGATATCACTTCCGAGACAGAACTTACTTTGGGAGATTCACTATTCGCCACCGCCAAAAATCTTACAAGTTTCGTCGTTCCTCGAAATGTTATCTCTTTGGGTAACAATATTTTTGCTTCAAGCGGACTTGCCGATATCGAATTTCTTTCTTCCGTAACGAGAAGCGCAGACGGACTCTCCAAATTACAGTCGATAGGAAATAATGCGTTTGAAAATACCGCATTGACTTCCATAGAGTTCCCCGACACCGAAGGCCCTCTTTCGCTCGGCGCCGCAATGTTTACGGGCTGTAAGCAGTTGAATTCGATAGCGTTGTCAAAGACCGTTTCCGAAATAAACAGCCTTATACAAGGTTGCGGAACAGTCAAGAAGATAACCGTCGATCCCGAAAACGCTAAGCTCGAAGCGGATCCCGACAATCCTATTATCTATACAAAAAATGAAAACGGAGAAAGATCGGTATCTCTTATATACGAAGATATAAAGGGAGAAATTGTTCTCGGTGACACCGCAACAACGATTTCCGCAAGCGCATTCGCAAACGTCGGAAATCTCGAGTCCATTGTGATCCCCGCGTCTGTTCAGACTATCGGAGACTTCGCATTCCAGAACTGCGTAAGCCTCACCAAAGTATCCTTTGCTCCCGGCAGCCAGCTCAGAATCATCGGCGTCGGAGCATTCCAGAACTGCTTTAATTTGAAAGAGATCGATTTCTCGAATTGTACCGTGCTTGAAAAATTCAACGGAACGGGAACGGCGTCTGCGTATAATACGGATTCCACAAAGACAAAAGCGTATACTTTCCAAAACTGTTATGCGCTTGGTAAGTTGGTTTTTCCCGCAAGCGTTACACAGTTCGGAAACGCCATGTTTGAAAACTCGGGAGTCACTTCGGTTGATATGTCGGCTTGTACCAAGCTTAAGACTTTCAATTCTACCAACAATAACAATAATGGCATATTCTATAAAGCAATAAAACTCAGGGATGTTAAATTGCCTTCGAGTCTTACTTTCCTCGGTACTAACATTTTCGAAGAATGTACCTCTTTGAGGGAAATCGACTTATCCAATCTTGTTTCGTTGGCTTATTTCGGCAGCAGTGCGACTTCGGCAACAAGTAACGGTTCGAACTCTTTATTCAAAAATTGTACTTCGCTTAAAAAGGTTACGCTTCCCGAACATATATCCATTATCGGAGGAAATATGTTCGAAAATTGCTCTTCTTTGGATACCGTCAAGAATCTTGACAATGTAATAAATTACGGCTCGAATTGCTTTAAGGGCAGCGGCATAGAGAGCTTCACTCTTAAGGGCGGAGTTAAATACAATTCTTCGATGTTCCAGGATTGCGCGAAACTCAGATCGATAAAGATGGCTCCCGATGTAAATAACATTACCGAATTACCCGGTTCCATGTTCAGAAATTGCGTTTCTTTGAAATCGTTTGATTTTGCGCAGTTGACGGGACTTACAAAATTCGGCGGCATAGATGTTTTCCGAGGAAGCGGTTTACAGTCCGTTAACTTAAAGAACAATACCGCGTTGACGTCGATTACTCAAAAGAATGTTTTCTCGGATTGTCCCAATCTTACCGAAATAGTTTTACCCGACGCGATGAACTATATCGGAACTTATACTTTCCAGAATTGTACCGCGCTTAAAAAAGTGGATCTTTCCAACTTGACAACGCTTAAATATCTCGGAACTTCGGCTACTGCGGGTAGTACGAGCGGTTCCGCTTATCAGTTCTCGGGATGTACAAATCTTACATCGGTTATTTTGCCCGCAAGTTGTCAGTATCTTTCGGGATATGTATTCCAGAACTGTTCTTCGCTTAAAGACATCGACCTTTCCAATATAGTTCAGATAGGTAACAACTGTTTCGAAAATACCGCGATAACTTCGGTAAGACTTCTTAAGAAAATTTCTTACGGCAGTTGTGTTTATCAGAATTGCCAAAAACTTACTTCTATCGAATTCGAGGACGGATTTACGGGTATTACTTCGACAATGTTCAAAGGTTGTACCGCTCTTGAAAGCGTCGATCTTTCTCACGTAGGGGCAACTACTCTTGCAAGTAATATGTTCGAAAATTGTACCTCTCTGCACACCGTAAATCTCGATAACGATAAATTTACTTCTTTGGGAAGCAACGCATTCAAGGGCTGCGCGAATTTGAAAAATGTCACTTTGCCCGAAACGGTGACTCATGCGGGTCAAAGCACTTTCATGAATTGTACTTCGCTTACTACCATAGATTTCAGCAAAACCAAGATAGACAGATTTTCGAGTAGCGCAACAGGCAGATATTCCGATTCAAGCGGAATTTTCGATGGCTGTACCGAATTGAAAAACGTTATTCTTCCCGCTTCGGGTATTACGCTGATAGGCGATAACGCTTTCAGAAATTGTACTTCGCTTGAGACATTCGATCTTTCCAAAGTTACGGGAATAGGTTCTATGGCTTTCCAGAATACCGCTATTAAAAAACTCGATCTTTCCTCGCTTGTCAATCTCGAAGCGTCAAGCAATCAATATCCTTTCGCAGGCTGCGGAAAAATAGAAGACGTACAACTCGGCGGCAATCAGAATTACTCGTTGGCTGAATATTCCGATGATATGTCGGCTTTATTGGACAGCAAGGGCAATTTGATTCTCTTAACGATAGACTCGGGTACCGAAGAAAGAACGACTCTCGATTTACAAGGCAAAGAAGTTGCTTTAGGAGCTTATATGTTCAATAATGTAAGCAAATACAATAAGATTATTCTTCCCGACATCACGGCTATTCCCGATTTTGCATTCTATGGCTGCGGCGCGGATGAGATTGTGCTTCCCGAAACGCTCGAGACTATCGGAAAACAGGCGTTTGCTTACAGCGCGATAACAAAGGTAACGATTCCCGCTTCGGTTGTGACTATTGGACAGGGAGCCTTCGCTTATTGCGAAAAACTTACCGACGCCGTATTCCAAAACGGCGAAAACGAGGAATTGACGATTAGTGCCTCAACCAGCGAATACGATGGCGTTGGCAACAGCGGTACTTTCGAATATTCGGGCATAGAGCGCGTAACGCTTCCGACTCGACTTACAGAAATTTCCAACCGTATGTTCAGACATACCGCTGCGTTCAAGTCCTTCGAAATTCCCGAGCATATCGTCCGGATAGGTATATATGCTTTCCAATATTCCGCATTCGACTCTGTGGTTATTCCCGCGAATGTAACTTTCGTCGGAGAATCCGCATTCGAATTCAGCGCTTCTCTTACCAATGCCGAGATACAGGGCAATCCCACTTTGGGCAATGCTATCTTCTCCGAATGTACTTCATTGACAAAGATAAAGCTCAGCGATGAATTGGAAAATATTCCCAAAATGTTTGCCGAGAAGTGTACTTTGCTTACCGAAGTAAATATGCCCGCCGCTTTGAAGACTATGGATACCAGATCTTTCGGAACTACGGGGCTTAGCAAAGTTATTCTTCCCGAGGGCTTTACAGGGTTCTTGGGTATAGATGGCAAAACGCAAAATTCCGACACCTTCACGAATTGTCCCAATCTTAAACTTTTGGTTATTCCCGAGACCTGTATATCAATGCAAAAAACCTTTAGCGGTTGTCCTGCGGATATTCAAGTCTATATCGGACATTCCAAATTCGTTGCGATTTCTTTGTTCGGCGTGAATTGGATGAAGGATTTCGATGAGAATAATTTCCACTTCGATTACAAGTACGGCGATCCTATCGCATAAAAAATTCCCATGATAAAAAATATTCCGAAACGAAAATGTTTCGGGTAACAAAAATGCCTCGGATTTCCGAGGCATTTTTGTATACAAAAAAGGGAGATTAAAAAAAGATAAAAGAGGTAAAAAATCAATACGCTTTTCCGAAGTAAATTTTATGTTTGGCTTTTTTGCCGCAACACACGCATTTGTCTCCGACGGGAGTCTGATCGAAGGGCATATTTCTCGACGATGCGTTTGTAAGTTCTTTTATTTTGTCCTCACATTCTCTGTCTCCGCACCACATTGTCAGCGCGAAGTTGCCGTCATCGACGGTCTTTTTGAGTTCGTCGAGATTTTCGACTTGTTTGATATGCGAATTCATGAAATTCAATGCTTTTTCGTACATGCCGTCGTGGATCTGCTTCAACAGTTTGGGCATTTCTTCGACTATCGAGTCTATGGGAAGAGTTTGCTTCTCTCCGTTATCGCGACGCGCCAACGTCACTATTCCGTTTTCTATGTCGCGCGGACCTATTTCAAGTCTTACGGGTACGCCTTTCATCTCGTATTCGTTGAATTTCCAACCTGCGGAATTGTCGCTGTCATCGAGGGAAACCCGTATTCCCGCTTTATCGAGATTTGCTTTTATTTCGGCGGCTTTATCGAGGACTCCCGATTTATGTTGGGCGATGGGAATTATAACGACTTGATAGGGCGCCACATAGGGCGGGAGACACAGCCCTCTCTGATCTCCGTGTACCATTATTATTGCGCCTATAAGTCTCGTCGAAGCGCCCCAGGAAGAAGTCGATACATATTTATGCGTTCCGTCCTTATCCAAAAATTTGATATTGAAGGCTTCTGCAAAATTATGACCGAAGAAGTGGGTGGTTCCCGCTTGCAGGCTCTTTCCGTCCTTCATCATGGCTTCCATCGAGTAGGTTGCTATTGCGCCCGCAAATTTTTCTTTCTCGCTCTTTTTACCGATAAGCACGGGCATTGCCAGCACGTTGCGAGCGAACTCCTCGTACAGATGAAGAATTTTGATTGTTTCTTCTTCTGCTTCCTCGTCGGTTGCATGCGCGGTATGACCTTCTTGCCATAAAAATTCGCTTGTGCGAAGGAAAGGTCTTGTCGTCTTTTCCCAGCGCATTACATTTGCCCATTGATTGATAAGCACGGGCAGATCTCGATATGACTGTATCCATTTGGAATACATCTGACCGATTATTGTTTCGCTTGTGGGACGAATTACAAGTTTTTCGCTCAACTCTTCTCCGCCTGCGTGAGTCACTATGGCGACTTCGGGAGCGAAGCCCTCGACATGTTCGGCTTCTTTCATTAAAAAGCTGTAGGGAATGAGCAGCGGGAAATAGGCGTTGCGGTGTCCCGTAGCCTTGATTCTGTCGTCCATTTCTTTTTGAATGGCTTCCCATATAGCGTAGCCGTAAGGACGTATTACCATAGTCCCTTTCACGGGGCCGTAATCCACAAGTTGCGCTTTAAGTACAACGTCTGTATACCACTGAGGAAAATCGGTTTCGAAGTCCGCAATTTCCTTAACAAATTCCTTTTCTTTAGACATTGATTGAGAATCTCCTTATGATACTATCCTCAATTATATATTTTTGCAAGCGTTTTGTCAACAAGATAACCAATCTATCTCTCTATTAACATTCCACTTAAATAAATAAGTTATATAATATAATTACAAGGAGACGGAGCATTATGAAAAAATTCTCAATTATATTGACGCTGTTGATCTCGATAACGCTTTTTGCCTGCGCGCCCGAGAACACGCAAGTGATAATACGTCTTGACGGCGAGATGAAGACAAGTTACGAGGTCGGAGACGACTCTCTCGATTTCGGCGATCTCAACGTGCTTATAATCGAGGATACAAAGAGGACTTCCGTTCCCGTGACGGCGGATATGATAAGCGGCGATTACAATTTGAACGCCGTCGGAGTTTATACTATTTATGTAAATTACGGCGACGATCGTTTCTCCATAGAAATATCCGTCTCCGAGCCTGACATAGCAAACATAATGCTCACTTTCCCGATAGGTTATTCTTTCGATTGGTTCGAAGGCGACAAGCCCGATTTCGACTCGGTAAAGTTGCTTGTCGAGTTCGTAAACGGTAAGTCGGTGACTTATCCCGTGACCGCGGATATGTTCCCCGAACTCGATACGACACGTTTGGGCGATCAGACGGTGTTTGTAAGATACGGCGGCAAGGAAGATTCTTTCACGGTGGTTATCCACGAACTTAATATATCGGGTTCTGCGATATTGACCGAGAATTTTTCTGCCGAATTTTTGCAGTACTCCGAAGCGAACTTCGACGGTTTGAAAATTCGTCTCGATTTCAGCGACGACAGAATTTCCGAGGGGACTCGCAGCATAGAATACGACGTTACTTCGAATATGGTTACCGATTTCGATACTTCGGAAGCGGGCCCCAAAGAGTTTACCGTAACTTTCCGAGGCTGCGTTCAACATGTACCCTACGAAGTTATTGCGTTGCCCGAGGCTATGGGCGAGGAAAACTTCATTTTCGAGTTGGACGAGTGGGGCGGCTATTCCATCGCCTTGCGTTCCGACGTGAAACTCGAAGGCAAGGTGATTTTGCCTCGTAAGCACGAGGATCTGTTTGTTACCTCGATAAAAGAAGAGGGTTTTGTAAATTGTGTCGCCACGGAAATAGAACTCTTCCGTACGGTAAAAGCCATAGGAAACGACGCTTTTAAGAACAGCGCGCTTACTTCGATAAATCTCGGACAAATTTCCTATATCGGCGAGGGGGCTTTCGAGGATTGCCGCTCTTTATCGCAAGCGGATTTGACCGAGGCTGTCGTCATCGAGTCGCGTGCGTTCGAAAATTGCGTTGCGCTCGAAGAGGTAATAGGCGGTTCGCTTGTTGCTCGAGTGGGAGACAGAGCCTTTTTCAACGCATCCTCTCTTTCCGCCGTGACATTCGACAATATGTCTCTTGCGGGGGACAGCACTTTCTCTTATTGCGCGTCCTTGACTTCGGTATCTTTGAAGGGCATAAAAGAACTCGGTTCCGCCGCCTTTTCTCATTGCGGCGCGCTTTCCCAAGTCACTCTTTCTCAAATTCTCGAGACGATAGGCGCGCGAG
Source organism: uncultured Clostridia bacterium (assembly GCA_947581755.1). GTDB lineage: Bacteria > Bacillota > Clostridia > Christensenellales > Pumilibacteraceae > CANPVN01. Next base: position 24,924 of record CANPVN010000014.1, read on the forward strand.
CGTTTAATTATTGCGCTTCTCTCGCAACTTTGGCATTGCCCGATTCTTTGCGCGTTTTGGGCGAGGGAGTGTTTGATAACTGTACTTCGTTGACTACGATATCTCTTCCTTCTGTTATAGAGTTGCCCGCATTTACTTTCAATAATTGTGTGGCGCTGAGTCAAGTTGTTTTGTCCGAAAAACTCGAAAGGATAGGCGATTATGCCTTCTTCGGTTGCAAAGCCTTGCGCTCTCTTTCGCTTCCCGAAAGTTTGCTTTATATAGGGACTTCGGCATTCGGTGGGTGTCTTTCTCTTTCGCACATAGTGATACCTGCGTCATGCGTTCTCTCCGACGCGGTGTTTGTGAATTGGGGGGAGACGCAGACAATAGAACTTTCCGTGGATCGCACAACGGCGCAAGAAAAATTTGACGATAATTGGGATTTCGGAACGCTTGCCGATATTATCTATAAGGTTTGATCGATAAGCACATCTCCGTTCACTTTCAGAACGTCGAAGCCTTTTTCGTTGGTAGCTACCAAAGTAAGTCCCGAACTCGTTCGTAACAGCGCGGCGAACTTCTGAGCGCCGTTCGCTTTCAGAGTTATCGTCTTTTCCTCGGAGTTTATTATACACAGTTTTATATTTTCGTCTTCTATCGTCGAGATGACTACGCTGTTGCCGTTTGCGACGGAATCGCAGACGCTGTCGCAAGAAGTAAGCATTTTGGACTCATTAAGGTTCTCGTCATACAGATACAGATCCTTTGTCGTGCAACCGTGAATGAAATAGCCCTTTTCGGTATAGATTATTTTACCCTCGTACTTGTTTCCGTGCCCCGAGAAGTACGAGGTATTCAATATCTCGAAATTGTTTGACAACTTCAACAAAAAGCTGTTGTCGTTTTCATCGACGCACAACAGCGCGTATCCGTTTTTGTAAACGGTAAAGTCCGTCGCTCTGTAATTCGACTGCATTTTCGCGTACGAGAAAGTCGCGTTTGTTCCCGGCACAAGATATGCAAAAGCCACGCAGTTGTATTCCGCGCCCGCAACATTGAAGCACAGCAGATAGCCGTTTTTATACGTCGCCATATACAGATATTCCATATTTCCGAGGTGATCCGCGCTCAACGACTGTTCGAGAGTGACGTCCGTAGAGTAACGATATATCTTTATATTGTTTATGTTCATATCGCTGTAACCTGTTTGGACTACCATATACAGTTTACCTTGATCGTAAAAGGCGTCGGCAACTCTTTCGGGAGAGATGACGGTATGAATATCGGCTTTTACTATTTTTCCCTCGTAATCCACTGCGGCGACGAACGAGACGTCGATTTTTCCGCTTACGGTATTGATATAGCCTTGTAACGCAAGCATATATCCCGTCTCGGCAACACACGCTTTTTTGAGAGAGTAATCGTAGATTTTATTGGGACTTACACTCAAAGCCGTCGTAAAGTCGAGCAACTCTTCCTTTACGAGTTCGCCTTCCGACACTGCGGCGAAGAAAACGCTGTTTTTGTTTTCTCCGTCCGAACAATTACCGAAAATATGTATGGTTTTCATATCGGGCGCGGTGAATGAAGCGACGGGTTTTTCGTTATGTTCCGATAAATTAACTTGCCAGGATGTGTAAATATCGGGCAGTTTGGAGCCTGTGGGATTATCGTCCGGTTTGTCTCTTGTCGCGTAAACAAAAAACAGTCCCGTTATAAGCAAGACTATGACGCAGTTCAATACAATGACGGCTTTTGTTTGAGGTTTCAGTTTTTGCATTGTTTCTTTTCCTCCGAAATTCGATAGATTATATCCAGAACTTTTTGCGTTCCGTTTATATTTTGTCTGTTTCTCAACCTTTTGGGAATTTCGTCGTCTTTTATAAGTTTGTCGATAGCGTCGGACAGCGATTGGCAAGTCAACATCGATTGACTCAAATTATAGCAACAGCCCAACGAGGCAAAATATTCCGCATTTGCTATCTGATCGCCTCTCGAGCGTTTTTTGGGAAGGGGAATGATCACCGCGGGTTTTTGCAATGCAATTATTTCAAAAAGACTGCCCGCGCCGCCGCGCGAGACCACAACATCCGCCGCATGCAGACAGTTCTGAATTTCCTTTGTATATTCGAGTTGAAAATATACGCCCTTATCCGCGCTTTTTATTTCCGTTTTGTTTCCCGCCCCTGTAATGTGTATGATATTGTACTTTTCAAGAAGCAAGTCGGCGGCTTGTATCACGCAATCGTTTATAGCCTTTGCGCCTTGACTTCCGCCCATGATAAGCACGGTAGGCAACGCCTCGTTAAATCTTACGTTCATAGGAGCCGCCGTAAAAAGTTCTTGTCTTAAAGGAATGCCCGTAACAACGGCATTTTTGTATTTTCTCGCGGTGTCGGGGAAAGACGTACAGACAACCGCGCTCTTTTTTGCGACAAGTTTGTTGGAAAGCCCCATGGCAAGATCGCTTTCGTGAATTATATAGGGAATATTTTTTGCCGCAAGACATACGGGCAGCGCAACGTAACCGCCTTTGGAAAATATGACGTCGGGTTGGATCTCTTCCAGCAGTTTTCGGCTTTCGCGTATTCCCTCCGACAGAGTGAAAGGTATCTTCAAATTATTCAGCGACAATCCGCGTACGAGTTTTATGCACTTGACGGAATGATATGTGACGTAAGAGTAATCGGACAACAGTTTTTTTTCCATTCCGTTTTCCGAGCCAATGTAATGGATCTCGAACTTTTGTTTCAGATAGGGCAATAGCGCAAGTATGGGAGTAACATGTCCCGCGGTACCTCCGCCTGTAAGTACTATTTTTTGCATTGACAAAAACCTCTTTATGTGGTATAATAGACAATGACATTATACTGTATGCAGTATAGGGTAAAATTGAATTTTTAAACGAAATCCGTCGTAAAACGGAAGTATGAAAACGGAGGATAAATTTGAATAAAGAATATAATGCCGAAAACATACAAGTTCTCGAGGGACTCGACGCGGTAAGAATGCGTCCGGGTATGTATATCGGAACAACGGGTATACGAGGACTCCATCATATTTTATGGGAAATTGTCGATAACAGCATAGACGAGGTCGCCAACGGTTACGGCGATACAATCTTCATAACCTTGCACGCGGACGGCTCCGTTTCCGTAGAGGACAACGGAAGAGGAATTCCCGTAGACATTCATCCCACCATGGGAGTCAGCGGAGTGGAAGTGGTATTCACTCAACTTCACGCAGGCGGTAAGTTCAACAACGACACTTACAAGACGTCGGGCGGTCTGCACGGCGTAGGCGCGTCGGTAACAAACGCGCTTTCCGAGTGGTTGAAAGTCGAGGTTTTCAAAAACGGTACGACTTATTGCATGGAGTTTTGCTCTATGGAAGAAAACGGCAAAGTCCGTGGAGGCGTGCCCAAAACGCATCTTTTCGATACGGGCATAAAGAGCGCTCATACAGGCACGAAGATAAGGTTCAAGCCCGACGGCAGGATTTTCGAGACCACCGTATTCAATCTCGAAATGATAACAAAACGAGTAAGGGAACTTGCCTTTTTGAATAAGGGCGTAAGGATAGTTCTTTCGGACGAGCGTCTTAACGAAGATAACGGACAATTCAAGCGGGAATTTTTGTACGAGGGAGGTATAAGCGACTTTGTAAAATACCTCAACGAGACGAAAACACCGCTGTTTCCCGAACCTATCTTTATAGAAGGAGAGGAAAACGGTATAAAATTGGAACTTTCCATGCAATATACCGACTCTTTTACAGACAATGTGTTTTCTTATGTGAACAACATTCCGACGACCGAGGGCGGCACGCACGAGACGGGATTCAAGTCGGGCATGACCAAGGCTCTCAACGACATGGCGCGAAAGAACGGAGTGTTAAAAGAAAAGGACGCAAACCTTACGGGAGACGATTTCCGCGAAGGACTTACCGCGGTACTTTCGATAAAGATGCAGAACGTTCAGTTCGAGGGACAGACCAAAACGAAACTCGGCAATACCGAGGCGAGAACGGTTACCGATCACCTCGTATCGACTTTGCTTACCGAATACTTCTCCAAAAGAGGAATGGGTTCGGTTGCGGATGCTATTTTCAAGAAGGCTCTGCTTGCGGCAAAAGTTCGCGAAGCGGCTCGAAAAGAAAAGGAATTGACAAGGGCGAAGAACAGCATAGACAATTTCAATCTTGTCGGAAAATTGTCGAGTTGTTCGGGCAAAAAACCCGAAAATAACGAACTTTTCATCGTAGAGGGCGACAGCGCGGGCGGCACATGTAAACAGGCGAGGAACCGTTCATTTCAGGCTATTTTGCCTCTTCGCGGAAAGCCTTTGAATGCCGAGAAGAAAAGGATAGACCAAGTCCTTGCGAACGAAGAGATCCGTACCATAATTTCCGCTCTCGGCGCAGGTCTCGGCGAGGACTTCGACATAGACAATCTCAACTATCACAAGGTTATAATTTTGTCCGATGCCGATCAGGACGGCGCGCACATAAGGGCGATTTTATTGACTTTCTTTTTCCGATACATGAAGCAACTCATAAACAACGGCAACGTATATCTCGGAATGCCGCCGCTGTATAAGATAGCCAAGAAAGAAAACGTAAGGTATCTGTATACCGACGCAGAACTCGAAGTTGCCAAGAAAGAAATGGGAAAGAACGTGACTATACAAAGATACAAAGGACTCGGCGAGATGAACAGCGAGCAACTTTGGGAGACTACCATGGATCCCAAAAGGAGAAAACTCGTAAGGGTAACTCTCGAGGATGCGGCAAATGCCGAGAAACTCATATCCATACTTATGGGAGACGCAGTTGACCAACGCCGCGAATATATAATAGAGCACGCCGATTTCAATCGAGAAGATACCTTTGTGGATAATATTTAAGGAGGCGACATGGAACAATTATTTAAGGACGGAATAAGCGAACAGACTCTCGAGGATGTTTTGCATACTTCGATGTTGCCTTATTCCGAATATGTAATTCTCGACAGAGCGTTACCTCGTGTCGAGGACGGATTGAAGCCCGTACAAAGGCGAATACTGTATGCCATGTACGATTTGGGATTGACTCCCGACAAGCCCTATAAGAAAAGCGCGAGAATAGTCGGAGAGACTTTGGGTAAATATCACCCGCACGGAGACACTTCGGTATACGGCGCAATGGTAAGACTTGCTCAAAATTTCAACATGGGCAGCGTACTTGTAGACGGACAGGGAAACTTCGGTTCCATAGACGGCGACGGAGCCGCGGCAATGCGATATACCGAGGCGCGTCTCAATCCTTTGGCGTTGGAACTTTTAAGGGATCTCGACAAAAACACCGTCAAATGGAGTTGCAATTTTGACGATACGACGGTAGAGCCCGACTATCTTCCCGGCAGATTTCCCAACCTTCTTGTCAACGGAGCGAGCGGAATAGCCGTGGGACTTGCGACGAACATTCCTCCGCACAATCTCACCGAAAGCATCGACGGAGTCATCGAGTATATAAAGAATCCTCGAATTACTCTCGAAGGCATGATGAAGATCATAAAAGGACCCGATTTCCCCGGCGGAGCATATATCATAAAGAACGAACTCGAGCAAGCGTACAGAACGGGTAAGGGCAAAATTACGCTTCGCGCCAAAATTCATATCGAGAATGAAGGCGAAAAGCGACTCATTGTCATAGACGAACTTCCTTATCAGGTAAACAAGGCTGCGTTACTCGAGGGTATTCTTAAAATCCGCGAAGAAAAGAAAGGAATATTTGCGGGCATAAGCGAGATACTCGACGAGACCGACCGAAACGGAATGAGAGCCGTTATAAAAGTCAAAAAGGACGTAGACGTAAACGAACTGATCGAGGCTCTCTTCAAGGTAACGCCTCTTCAGACTTCATACGGAATAAACATGGTGGCGATCGCCGACGGAAAGCCTCAACAGATGGGACTTCTCGACATAATCGCGTATTATGTGGATTATCAACGCGATGTGATTTTGCGAAGGACGAAGTTCGAACTCGATCAGGCAAAAGAGCGCGCGAACATATTGGAAGGACTTGTCATCGCCGTTCAGAACATCGACGAAGTCGTAAGGATAATCAAGAACAGCGCGAGTACTACCGAGGCGAGGGAGAACCTTAAAAAAGCATTTTCTCTCAACGAGAAGCAAGCGCAGGCGATCCTCGACTTGAGACTTGCCCGACTCACTCATCTCGAGGTTTACAAACTCGAGCAAGAACTTAAAGAATTACGCGAGCTTATAAAAAAACTCACCGCGATAATGGGTTCGAAAAAATTGCAAATGCAACTCATTGCCGACGAGATGGACGAGATAAAACGCAATTATCGCCAGCCCCGACGAAGCACTATCATAAATGCGGTAAAGGATTACGAAGTCGGTATGCCCGAAGAAGAGAAGCCTCCCGAGGACAGCGTTGTTGCAGTCAACGAATTCGGCGACATAAAGAGAATGACCATAAAACATTTCAATATGGCGTCCAAAGAATTTACCGAAACTTCCACCAAAAACGAGATATATTATATTGCCGTCAAAGTACTTGCGAATCAAAAGGCGTACTGTTTTACCAATTTCGGCAACTGCTATAAAGTGGAGTTGAATGCCATAGAGGAAGCCAAGTGGAAAGAGCGCGGAGCCCATATTTCCTCCGCAATTTCCGATATTCTCGTCGGAGAAAAGATAATCGCGATATATCCCGTCGGAGAGAAACTTCCCGCAGGCAATTTGTTGTTCTATACAAAATGCGGCATGATCAAAAAGTCCGCTTGGAGCGAACTCAATATCGTCAAGTCGTCGTTTGCGGCAGTCAAGGTAAAAGAGGGCGACGAAGTTATAGGCATAGAGCCCGAAAGAAAGAACTGTACTCTCATGATGATTACCGCTTCGGGAATGGGTCTCAATGCCGATATGAGCGATATTCCCGCGCAAGGCAGAATAGCCACGGGTGTCAAAGGAATATCATTGTCCGATGACGACGAATGTATTTTCATAAAACAAGTTGACGCCGAAGCGCAAATAACATTGATTACCGATGCGGGATTGGGAAAGCGTTTGAAAACAAAGGATATAGACGTCATGGCAAGATACCGAAAGGGCGTAAAGATAACAGACCTTTCGAAGTCGGGCAAGAATTCCAAACTTTTGTTTGCCGACGCCACCATCGGAATAAGCAAGTACATTCTCGATACGGGAGAAGAACTTATTCCCATATCTTCGGACGCAATAAAAACGGAAAACCGTACTCACGCAGGCAGACCTTTGCTCAAAGGCAAGACAAAACTCGAAAATGTTTATATCTACACTTCCTCTCTTGACGGCAACAAACAACTTTCGCTTTTTTGAGAAATAAGGTAAGCGACATATAAAAAATAACTTGACTGAATTATAATATATATTGTATAATAATAGAGTAGATTTGAATCAATAAGGAGTTAATCATGAAAAAGTTTTTAAGTTATATTATCTGTGGCATGATGGCGTCTCTCATGTTGATGAGCGCGATTGCTTTCTCGGCGTGCGGAGAGAACACGAACGACGATCTCGATAAGGATGCTTGGACTGTTCTCGATAAGGATGCTTGGACTGTTGTGGTTTATAAACCCGACGGCACGCCTTACGAGGGAGCGTCCGTTCAACTTTGCACGGTGGGATATGACGTTGACGGCAAAGGAACTTGTTTCTTTCCAGTTATGACAGACGCCGAGGGAAAGGCTGTTTGCAAGCCCGATACGACCGCCGTCGAAGAAGCGGGTATAGACACCACTTATCTTGTCATTCATCTTCAGGAAGGATTCAAGCAGAAAGGAGAGGAAGGCAAGTACACTTATGACGACAAAAACGGTGTTCAGGTAAAGAAGGGCAGCAAGGTGGAAATTCATCTCGAAGGAGAGAACACGAACGACGATCTCGATAAGGATGCTTGGACTGTTGTGGTTTATAAACCCGACGGCACGCCTTACGAGGGAGCGTCCGTTCAACTTTGCACGGTGGGATATGACGTTGACGGCAAAGGAACTTGTTTCTTTCCAGTTATGACAGACGCCGAGGGAAAGGCTGTTTGCAAGCCCGATACGACCGCCGTCGAAGAAGCGGGTATAGACACCACTTATCTTGTCATTCATCTTCAGGAAGGATTCAAGCAGAAAGGAGAGGAAGGCAAGTACACTTATGACGACAAAAACGGTGTTCAGGTAAAGAAGGGCAGCAAGGTGGAAATTCATCTCGAACTTGCCTGAAAAGAAACAAAAAAAGGTGCGTATCTCTATCGGGATACGCATTTTTTTATGCTTGACAGGATATTATAAATATTATATAATTTATATAATTCTAAAAAACGAAGTAGGTAGCACAAGTATGAAGAAAATATTGGGAATTGCGTTGGCGACTGTTATTGTCTTGAGTTTGGGACTGTTCGCGTGCGGCGAACCTTCCGCGCGGGAATATACCGTAACGATAATGTATACGGACAACACGCCCGTCGCCGAGGTCGGGATCTCGGTGGGCGATAACGGAGAGGTGGCAAAGGGAATAACCGATTCTATGGGTTCCTTTACTTTCACCGCCGTTCCCGACGAGTACGTCGTAACATTGTCGAATTTGCCGACGGGATATAACGCGACTCAAGCGTACAAGACAAGCAAGGACAAATTTTCTTTGACGATAAAAATCGCCTCGGGAGTCATAAAGGAAAGCATTCCCGAAGATAAAATTTATCAAAAAGGCGACATAGTATACGATTTTACCATAACCGATGTTGACGGCGAAGCGCATACGCTTTCTCAAATGCTTTCGGATAAACCCATGGTAATGCTCAATTTTTGGAATACGAATTGCGTTCCTTGCGTTTCCGAAATGCCCGCTCTTCAAAAAGTCTATGCAAAATATTCCGACAAAGCCTATGTTTTGGCTATCAACTGTCCAATAATGGGCAATGATACCGAAGCGGACATAAGGGATTTTCGCGATACGAACTCCTATTCTTTTATATTCGCGACGGATTCGATAGACTATACGAAACATCTCAATATCGGTAATATTCCCGTAACCGTTGTCATAAACAGGAGCGGTGTTATAGTCGAACTTATCCGCATATCCGAAGACGAGTCGGGCTTCGAGAGGCTGTTTTCCGAATACGCAATATAAAAAATCTCACAAACGAAATTTTCACCCCCGAGAATATCGACTTTCTCGGGGGAATTTTATTATTTGTTCGGATAAAGTAAAAAGGCGCCTTGTTTTTGAAAAGCCGCCTTTTTGGGAATGTTTAATTAATTTATGTTATTCTTTGAGTCCGCCGTTTTGACGAATAGCCTCGTAAAGAACTATCGCTACCGAATTGGAGAGGTTCAAAGAGCGCAGTCCCTGTCTCATGGGGATCCTTATCGCTTTATCGAGGTTGGAAAAAATCAAATCTTCGGGGAGTCCTTTGGTTTCTTTTCCGAACAGTAAGAAACAATTATCGGGGAGTTCGACATCGGTATACAATTGTTTTGCCTTTGTGGAGCAGTAGAAAAAATTCCCGCCTTTATTCTTTTCGAAGAAGTCGTCGAGATTATCGTAATAAAAGATCTCGAGTTTATCCCAATAGTCGAGACCCGCGCGTTTTACGGTTTTGTCGCTTATTTCAAATTTGAAAGGGCGGACGAGGTGCAGTCTCGCGCCCGTACATGCGCATGTTCGTGAAATATTGCCCGTATTTTGAGGTATCTCGGGCTCCACCAAAACGATATTAAACATAAGGAAATTGTAACAAATTTTCTTATGCGATGTCAAACAAAAATCAAAAGAAGAGCGAGACCAAAACGAATCCGATAATTATTGCGATGATCATGTACGGCAAAATAATTCCGTTGTTGCCGAGAAAGGCGACGGTGACGACGGAGCCGACGGCGAGGGCGGCAAGTAAAATATCGATTATGACGGTTGCCGTTTTGGATCCGATTTTTTTCTCGGCGGCGCTCAATAACTTGTATATAATTCGGAACAGTGTGCCGAGTCCCAAGAATACGGCGAACAGAACGAGTTCACGAATCATTTGAAAATTCGTTTGATAAGCGGAGTTTTTGCGCCTTTGTATTTAATGCAATCGACGCTGCCCTCGGCAAATAAGTTTCCGTCGTCGGCATTGAATTTTATGATTTTGAAGTCTTTGCCTGTTATAGTCATTTCTCCGTACGAACCGACAAGGCAAAGTTCGGTCTCGTCCGAAGAGATGACTTCGCTTATGCCGCTCATGGTAATGGAAGAACGGTTTTCGATACATACGGAATGGAGTTTTTTATTGTCTGTTTTGACGGGTTTATTATCCATAAAAAAATACATTCTCCTCGAGAAAATTCTTTTTATATTTTATGAATCGAAAAGTTGAGATATGCCCGATTGCGACAAAAAACGAGATTATACATAAGCGAAAAAATAAAGACTTCTTCATACGATTAAATGTTGACTTTTTTTTTATTACATAGTATAATTCTGTTTGAAAGAAAAATTTATCAAAGGAGACAATTGAAAAAATATGAAACCCAATTATATTGCAGAACCTTTCAGAATCAAAAGCGTAGAGCCGCTCAAGATGCTTACCCGAGAAGAGAGAGAAGCCAAAATAAAAGCGGCGCATTATAACGTGTTCGGTCTTAATTCCCAAGATGTTTATATTGATTGTCTTACCGACAGCGGAACAAACGCAATGAGTGTCAATCAATGGGCAGGAGTAATGCTCGGCGACGAATCGTATGCGGGAGCTACAAGTTATCAACATGTTATAGAGAGCGCGACCGAAATTTTCGGTTTCCCTTATATACAGCCCGTACATCAGGGCAGAGCGGCAGAGAAAGTCCTCATGCCTCTTTTGCTCGAGGGTAAGAAGTATGCCATTGCAAATATGTTCTTCGACACGACGAGAGGACATGCGGTAATGGCGGGCGGTATTCCCGTGGATTGCGTCGTTCCCGAGGCTCTCGATACTTCTCTTCGACTTCCTTTCAAGGGCAATATGGACTGCAAAAAACTTGTAGAGTTGATCAAAGAGTACGGCAAAGAAAATATCGGCGTAATAATAATGACTATAACCAACAACTCCGCAGGCGGACAGCCCGTATCCGTTGCCAATATAAGAGAAGCGAGCAAGATAGCGCACGACAACGGAATTCCTTTCATGATTGACGCCGCTCGTTATGCCGAAAACGCTTATTTTATCAAGCAGAGAGAGGAAGAATTCAAAAATGCTTCTATAAAAGATATTGTAACCGAGTGCTTCAAACATGCCGATTGTTTCACTATGTCGGCAAAGAAGGACGCGATAGTCAATATGGGCGGTCTCTTGGGAACAAGAGACAAGGCTCTGTTCGAAAAGATAAAGCAGCGTTGTATTTCATTCGAGGGTTTCGTTACATACGGCGGTATGTCGGGACGCGATCTCGAAGCGCTTGCCATCGGTTTGAAAGAGGGTATCGACGAGGATTTCCTTCGTTACAGGATAGGACAACTCGAATACATGGCGGCTCGTCTCGACGAAGCGGGTATCGCATATCAGACGCCCGTCGGCGGTCATGCGATATTCGTAGACGCAAAGAAGATGCTTCCTCATATTCCTTGGTATCAATATCCCGCTCAGGCGCTTGCGGTAGAGCTCTATAAAGAAGCGGGTATCCGCGGTTGCGATATAGGTTCTTATATGCTTGACCGAGACCCCGTAACTCACAAAGAGCAGGAATCCAAATTCGAATTTACTCGTCTTTGCATTGCAAGAAGAGTTTATACTCGCGCGCATCTCGATATTATCGTAGACGCTCTCATCGAGTTGAAGAAGTCGGCAAGCAAAATCAAGGGACTCAAGATTATCGAAGAGGCTCCCGTACTTCGTCATTTCACCGCAAAACTCGAGCAACTTTAATATACGACGGAACAAACTTTCCGAAGGTATTGCTTTTTCCGAGGCAATACCTTTTTTTTGACAAAAACTCGGTTGTTTACTTGCTTTATTTGCTTTAATTATTTATAATAGATTGGTAATGTAAATTTTAAGGAGCAAGAAAAATGGAAGAAGTAAGAACTCGTTTTGCGCCGTCGCCGACGGGATATTTGCACATTGGCGGTTTAAGGACTGCTTTATACGCGTATTTGTTTGCAAAAAAGCAGGGCGGAAAGTTTGTATTGAGGATAGAGGACACCGACAGAGAAAGATATGTGGACGGAGCCGTGGAAATCATATACAAGACATTGCGGGAAGCAGGTCTTTACTATGACGAGGGACCCGATGTGGGCGGTCCTTACGGTCCCTATATTCAGAGCGAGAGAAAAAACACATATCTCGAATATGCCAAACAACTTGTCGCGAACGGCGGAGCATACTATTGTTTCTGTTCCAAAGAGCGTCTTGAAAAGTTGCATGAGAGCGGAGCGACAAAATACGACAAACATTGTCTTAGTTTATCCAAGGAAGAGGTGGAAGCGCGCATTGCGGCGGGAGAACCTTATGTTATCAGACAGAACATTCCCGAAGAGGGTTCCACTACCTATACCGACATGGTGTTCGGAGACATAACGGTAGAGAACAAGGACCTTGAGGACGGCATTTTGATAAAGTCCGACGGCATGCCGACTTACAACTTCGCAAATGTGGTAGACGACCATTTGATGCATATAAATTATGTCATACGCGGAGTAGAGTATCTTTCTTCCACTCCCAAATACAATCTTATGTACGACGGACTCGGATGGGAGAGACCGCATTATATTCATCTTCAGCCCATTATGAGGGACGCCACGCACAAACTGAGCAAACGCCACGGCGACGCAAGTTACGAAGATTTTATAGCAAAGGGCTATCTCAAAGAAGCGATAATAAATTATATCGCATTGCTCGGTTGGAGTCCCAAAGATAATACCGAGAAATTCACTCTTGCCGAAATGGAGCAGATGTTCGGACTCGAAGGGATCTCAAAGTCTGCGTCTATTTTCGACGAAGCGAAGATGCGTTGGCTCAATTCGCAATACATTCACGAACTGAGCGACGAGGAGTTTTACGAAAAGGCAAAACCTTTTTATGCAAAATATCAATATCTCAACGATTTTGATTGCAAATTTTTGTCGGGGCTTTTAAAGGGTCGAGCCGAAACTCTCGACGACGTAGGCAGACTTACCGAGTTTTTGACTTTATTCGACAACTTCGATTTGACGTTGTTCCGAAATGCGAAGTGGAAGACCGATGAGGAACTTGCCGTCAAGATCTTACCCGACCTTATCGGGATTTGCAAAGATAAATTCGACAATTTGTCGGATTCCCTCAACGAGTACGCCTTGAACAGCGGTCTCAAGAAGGGACAAGTTTTGTGGATTTTCAGAATAGCCATAACGGGCGCGCAAAATACTCCGGGCGGAGCAAGCGAGATGGCGGAATTATTGGGCAAAGACAGAGTATTGTCTCGCCTCGAAACAGTTTTGAAGAGATTGCAATGAGCGGCAAAGTAAAGCGTATAATAACCTTAATTGCATGTATCTTGCTTCAGATGTGCGTCGGGATACTTTATCTGTGGAGCGTGTTCCGCGCGCCTGTGGTTGATTTTTTCGAGTGGAACGAGCAGTCGGCGAATTTGGTTTCATCCGTGATGGTTTTCGGCTTTGTCGCGGGAAATCTTTTCGGCGGAATTTTCAGGGATAAGTTCGGTTCGAGACTTACCGCTATAATAGGCGCGATATTGTTTGCAGGCGGAATATTCGCCACATCCTTTTTGACTCCCGACAGCGTTTGGGTGATTTACATTACATACAGCGTAATAAGCGGGTTGGGGTGCGGTTTTGCTTATGCCGCGGTACTTGTTTGCCTTCAAAAATGGTTTCCGACTCGACGCGGTTTTGCTTCGGGAATAGCCGTTGCCGCTTTCGGCGTTTCGACAGTGATATTCACTCCCGTGATAGAAGCCCTTTTGCGGAACCTTTCCGTTACCGAGACTTTCAGAACATTGTCTTTGATTTTTGTTGCGGTGGGAGTTTTGGCTTCGATATTTATTTTTTCCGCGCCCGAGAGCGAACAAAAGAGTTCCGAAGTTTTCTCGACGCCTTTGCAAGCGATAAAGAAAGGCGGTTTTTGGTGTATCGCGCTGTCGTGCTTTTTCATAAATGCCGCTTGGAATATCGCTTTGCCTCTCTTCAAAGACCTCGGACTTTCCCGAGGACTGTCGGCTACGGCGGTGGGAATTACCGTTGCCGTCGTCGGAGTGGGCAATGCCTTGGGCAGATTTTCTATGGCAACGCTTTCCGATAAACTCGGCAGAGCGAATACCGTCATAATGCTTGCCGTGCTTACTGCGGTTTGTTCCGTAGCGCTTATTTGGGCGGGCGGATATTTCTATACCGTGGTAATAGTACTTACCGCATTCGCATACGGCGGACCTTCCGCGATTTTCCCGCCCATGACAACGGATCTGTGCGGCGCAAAGTACGCAGGTACAAACTACGGCATAGCAATGTTGGGACTCGGATTTTCCGCTATCTGTTTTACCGCAATTTCCAACGCCCTGTATGAAATCAGCGGCGATTATACTTACAGTTTCATATTGGCAGCCGTATCCGCGCTTGTCCCCATCGTTTTGATGTTCGTTTATAAAAGACTCGAACAAAAAACCCTTCCGACAACCGCCCAACTTTGAAATTTTCAAACAAATATATAACTTTTTGAGTCTCTTCTAATTCCCACCCCTTAGCCCCCTTGGCTCCCTTTGGAGCCTTTTTCTTTGCCTCTTTTGGCTCCCTTTGGAGCCTTTTTCTTTGCCTCTTTTGGCTCCCTTTGAACCCGCCACCCTTGGCTCCCTTTGGAGCCTTTTTCTTTGCCTCTCCTTGGGCACCTTTGAACCCACAACTCCTTGGGA
>CANPVN010000015.1 GCA_947581755.1 uncultured Clostridia bacterium
TGATCTCCCCCAAGAGTTCACATCGACGGGGAGGTTTGGCACCTCGATGTCGGCTCGTCACATCCTGGGGCTGTAGTAGGTCCCAAGGGTTCGGCTGTTCGCCGATTAAAGTGGCACGCGAGCTGGGTTCAGAACGTCGTAAGACAGTTCGGTCCCTATCCATCGTGGGCGTAGGATATTTGAGAGGATTTGTCCCTAGTACGAGAGGACCAGGATGAACGCACCTATTGTGTACCTGTTGTCGTGCCAACGGCATTGCAGGGTAGCGAAGTGCGGAGTGGATAAACGCTGAAGGCATCTAAGCGTGAAACCCACCTCAAGATAAGATATCCCATATCGTAAGATAGTAAGACTCCTTGTAGACTACAAGGTTGATAGGTCAGGGGTGTAAGCACAGCAATGTGTTCAGCTGACTGATACTAATAAGTCGAGGGCTTAATCGCAATGATTTTGACTTGATAATAAGCTATATAAAGTAACTCTCTCTGTTTTTTATCTTTGTGTATGTGCAGTTGTGAGTGTTCGAATTAACTTGCTTTAAGTTGATTGGCACTTAGCCACTGTGGTGACCATATCACAGGGGATCCACCCGTTCTCATACCGAACACGGAAGTTAAGCCCTGTAGAGCCGATGGTACTGATCTGGACACGGATTGGGAGAGTAGGACGTCGCCACTTTTTTTATTCCTTCGGTAGCCGAAATGTATAACCTTTGGTGATCGCGCGCTATGTACGGCCATCAAAATGAGTAAAACGGCGTACCCAAGCAAGGTCGATGACTTGCAAGGAATACTCAAAACAAGGTTGAGATACTCAACCTTCATAATGCCCCTTAGCTCAGTCGGTAGAGCATGCGGCTGTTAACCGCAGTGTCGTCAGTTCGAGTCTGACAGGGGCAGCCAAAGGAAGCCGTAGGAAATGTTCTGCGGCTTTCTTACAAAGCTGTCGGCGGTGATTGTGTATGAACGTTTGTATCCGTCGGCTGCAAAGATAGCGTAACCTATATTCATACATGGGCGATTTTAAAGCGGGGATCGATCCCCGCCGCTATACCGAAAATTCCGCTGTTCGGCGTGCAAAAAATCGGTAGAATAAATTCTACCGATTTTGTTTTTTAAGCGTGTTTTCCATACCCGGGTATGCATTTTTGTGCTTATTATAGCAAGTTCCGCACCAAAAAAGCGCGAATAAAATCAAACTTTTTTCACGGAAACGAGCAAATAATAAAAGAAAAAATTTGGGAACGATCAGCCTTGTTTTCGTTCTTTTCTGCAAACGGAAATTTCGGCGTTGATCTCATCGAGAGTCATATCCGATTTGCCGTTTTTTACGGCGTCTGCTGTCATGGCTTTTACGGCTTTCAATACAGGCTCCGAGTCGTAGTTTGTTTCGTTATTGTCCTCGTTGCGGATCTGTTTTACAAGAGTCATTATCGCCTCGTCGGAAGTAAGTTCCGCGCGTTCGGCTTCGCCTTGCATTTGATTTTGAAACGTTTCCATCGCTTGAACTGCGGGAGTTTTGATCTCGGTACCCTTGTCATCAAAATAAGTACTCATAATAATTATATATTTTAGCACATCTCGCCGAAAAAGTTAAGCGTTTATCTTAATATCCCAAAAAAGGCAGCGTGACGGCGTCGCAGCGTGCTGCTGGTGGCGAGCCGCCACTGCCATAGTTGCGAGTTGCTTGAATTTTAATTTAAGCGTGGTTTCCGCGTTTGAAATAAACGCGTACTCGTATATTGTTTTTTATTTTACGCCAAAAGGCTCCTTTTACGGACGATTGCTCCTTTTTAACCGAAAAGTTTATATTTTTGACAAGGCTTTTACCTCAGACCTGCTCAAAAAAGTTTACTTATTTGCCGAGATATTGTATAATTAAAGAATGGGATTGAAGGTTTGTTCGTTGTCGAGCGGTTCAAAAGGCAACAGTATATTGATTTACAGTGAAAGCACGCAAATCCTTGTTGACGCGGGGATTTCGGCAAAGAAGGTTCTCGAGGGGTTGACTGCGTTGAAGTTGGCTCCTCAACTTGACGCATTGCTTATAACCCATTCGCACTACGACCACATAAGATACTGCAATGAAATCAAGGAGGCTTTTTCCGCCGAGGTTTACGCGCACCGCCTCACTGCCGAGGATATGCCTTCGGTCAAGGTAAACGCTTTTGATTTTCATGATTTTTATATACGAGACATTACCGTTTCGCCTTTTAAGTTATCTCACGATGTATTTTGCGTAGGCTACAACTTTTTCCGTTGCGGGAGTAAAGTTTCGGTGGCTACCGATACGGGAGTCATCGACGATGAGACTTTGCTTAGACTCGAGGGCAGCGAGAGCGCAGTCATAGAGGCTAATCACGACAAGAACTTATTGATGAGCAATCCGCATTATTCGTTGACTTTGAAGAGGCGTATTCTTTCCGACAGGGGGCACCTTTCCAACGACGCGTCCGCCGAGATAGCCGCGTTTTTGGTGAGGACGGGTACCAAAAACATAATGTTGGCGCATCTGTCGGAAGAGAACAACTATCCCGAATTGGCTCTCGACACTGTGGGAAAGCGATTGAAAGCGGAGCGGCTTTCGGCGTTCGTCACGGTGGCTCTTCAACATAAAATGAGTGACATTATCGGTGAATAAAGGAGGGAGAATATGATAAAAACAGACAAAAGAAAGTTGAATTTCGTCGATTCCGTTTTTATTTTATTGTTCGTCGTTGCGGGAGACCTCATCGTGCAACTCGTCGGAACATTCATTCTCTCTTTCTTTGACAACGGTATATTTGTCAATTATATAATCATGCTGTTGATGCAGTTATGTTTTGCGCTTGTGGTTTGGGTTTACACCCGCAAAAAGGGCGTTTTTATTCCCGTTTTCCCTTTGCAAAGGGAGGGAAGGGGTGTGAAAAAAGCGGTTATCGACGGTTTTGTCGGAGTAGGCGTAGCGTTGATTGCGCTTTTGTTCTTCTGTCAGGTAGCGGGATTATTCGACGAACTGTTGAGTTTTATGGGTTACGATACGACTTCTTCGTCTTTCGAGGCTCCCGACGGCGTGTCGGCGGCTTTTTTGATAATCGTCACTTGTATTTTCGCTCCCGTAGTAGAGGAACTTGTCTTTCGCGGAGTTCTCCTCGGCGGTTTGAGACAGGTTTTGGGCAAGTGGCAGTCGGTTTTGCTGACGGGGCTTGCCTTTTCGCTGTTTCACATGAGTCCCATGCAGACGGTGTATCAATTTTTTCTCGGTTGTTCCTTGGCGCTTGTCGCTTATGATTCGCGTTCCTTGGTTCCGAGCATAGCCGCGCATTTTACCAACAATCTGATAGCGGTATTTACCGTGTTGTTCCCGACTTTCAATAATCTTTATGCCGATTATATAGATATATTTCTCATCGGTCCCGCCGTCGCCGCGGTCGTGCCTTTGACTGCTTTGGGAGTTTTCGGAGTATGGTTTTTAAGCCGCTTCGTCAAAGTCCCCCGAAACGAGGAAGAGGAGAGCCGAGAACGCGCAAGGAAGGAACTCAAAGAGGAGAAAAAGCAAAAGCGCGCAAGCGGAGAAAAGCCCGAGACGACGCAAGCGGAGTTTTCGGAAGAGGAGCGTATGATAAAGAGGCAAAGAACTTTCGGGTTTGCGATATTTTATACCGTTCTGGGAGTTTGCGGCTTTATATGGTTGATAAATTTATTAATGGGGATAGTTATAAAATAGGAGAGAAAAATGCTTAAAAGAGAAAAAACGAAATTTTTTGTTGTGGGAACGGCGGTTTTTGCGATAGCCGCGCTGTTGATAGTGATGAGGATAGTCATAAACTTGATTTATCAGCCGTTGACATCCCTTGTCAAGACCGAGTGGGGAGCGGATCTGCTCGTTGACGCGCTGTTTTCCGTGCCCGTGCAGATACTCGTATGTTTTCTCATGCCCTTGCTCATATACAAATTCGGTTTGAAAAAATCGTTCAAGGGAGTATTCGACTACTCCAACTACCATAAGACAAAGCCGATAAATTTGTTGTTGGCGTTCATATTGGGATTGGCGGCGTTCTTTGCTTCGGCGGGGATCTCATCTATATGGCTGACTGTACTCGAGAGTTTCGGATACACTTACACGTCGTCTGCCACGGCTCAGCCCGAGACTTTCAACGTCGGCGTTTTGTTCGCCAATCTTTTTCTCACCGCGGTACTTCCCGCAATTTGCGAGGAGTTCGCCAATCGCGGAGCCTTCCTTACCGTTTTGAGAGAGCATTTCTCCACCGCGGGAACGATTTTGTTGTGCGGATTGGGCTTCGGACTGTTCCATGCGAATATCGAGCAGTTGTTCTATACCGCTTGTTTCGGTATGGTCATGTCGTTCGTTGTGATAAAGACTGGTTCGATATATCCCGCCATGATAATCCACTTTATGAATAACGCGATGTCGGTGGCAATATCCACATTCGACACTTACGCCGACGAGAGTATCCGCGGCGGCTTCGACCTCGTTTTCAACGGAGGGGGATTTCTCATACTGTTTATAATCTCCGTGCCCGTCATCATAGCGTTGCTCTATGTGATAGCGCGCGTCAACAAGGATACCGCGGGAGCGTCGCAACCGCCTCTCATGCCCATGCGCCGTTTCGTGTACGTGGACCCCGATACGGGAGTCATGATACCCGACTCCGAGGGAGTCGAGGATGTTTTCGGACAGCCCGCCTTTGACCCTCGGGATATAGACCCCTTCGATTCCGAGAAACCTCAAACGGGGGGATATAACGGCGGCTACAAAGGATACGAAGATATAGACCCTTTCGACGGCAAGCCCGTCGTCAAAAGACCGAGAAAAGTCTATATCAATTCCTTTGTCGTGAATAAACGCCGCCACTTTATCCGAAAGGACGGAGAGTGGAAGGTTGTTGACGGAACGGGACTCGAAAAATACGAAAAAATCTTTTGGATAGGCGGCATAGTGATAGCGACGGCGGCTACTCTGTTCAGCCTTATATGGGGCTTTATGATGTAGAGAAGCCGTTACGACTATGAAGAAACTCAAAATCATTACCGTGGGAAGGATAAAGGAGGACTTTTTCCTTTCTGCCGAAAAGGAATATCTCAAGCGACTAAAGGGTTTTTGCGACCCCGAAGTCATAGAAGTAAAGGACTTCCCGCCCGAAAAACGCGACGAAGAGTGCGAGGGAATAATAGAAAAACTCAAGGGCTTCGTGATTTTGACGGCGATAGAGGGAAAACTCGTCACGAGCGAGGATTTTTCCCGTATCATAGACAAAGCCTATCTCGGCGCAGACACCGTGTCGGTAGTGATAGGCGGCTCTACGGGAGTAAACGACAAAGTTCGCGCCGCCGCCGACGAGACGGTAAGTTTCGGGCGAGTCACTTATCCTCACCGACTAATGAGGGTGATAGTCGCCGAACAAATTTACAGGGCTTTTACCATAAAGCAGGGTTTGCCTTATCACAAATAAACTTTTGAAAAGAACGGCAAGATGATGTTGTACATATAATGCAAGTAACGGAGCATTATTTATGTATACATACTTGAATTTCAAAGATGACGCGGAATACCTTGCATTCAAGGGCGTCGGCGTCAGAGAAATAGGCAAAAGCGTCTTGGGCAACCCGATATATGCCTTCGAGACGGGACCCGAGCCCGACGTTATAATAACGGGCGGGATACACGCGCGCGAAAACATATCGGTTTATGCGGCGATGATGACGGTATACAAGGCGTTAAGGAGGGGCATAGACAATATTGCCGTCGTGCCGCTTCTCAATCCCGACGGGCTTTTATTGGTCGAGAAGGGCGCATTCTTCGAGGGCTCGGAAAAACTTTCTGCTCTCTGTGACGGAGACTTTTCGCTATGGAAGGCAAACGCCGACGCCGTGGATCTGAATGTCAACTTCAACGCCGACTTCGGAAAGGGAGTAAGGAACGTATTTTCTCCCGCCGCGATGAACTACGTCGGACCCTATCCCGAGTCCGAACCCGAAACGCGTGCGATAAGGGATTATACTCTCGGGCTCATGCCGTCGCTGACTTTGAGTTTTCACGCTTCGGGACGCGAGATCTATTGGTATTTCGGGCAGTCGGGCGCGCTGTGCGAGCGTGACAGGAAAGTCGCCGAGTTGTTTGCCGATATAACGGGCTATACGCTTGTTGACGGAAATATGGGTTCCGCGGGCGGATACAAGGATTGGTGTATCCGAAAGTTGGGAATCTCGTCTTTGACTTTGGAGTTGGGAATGGGGAGACACCCTCTGCCCGACGAAAGTTTTTCTCTCGAATGGCAAAGATTGCTGAAAGTGCCCGAGACCGCTTCTTCGGTGGGCGCAGCCATACGGGAAGGGAACTTCGACGCGGGCATAATAAAAAAATAAGGAAAATAAAACGGCATGGAACAAAGGTTTATGGAAATGGCGCTGGAACTCGCTCTCGAAGCCGCCGAAGCAAACGAGGTACCCGTGGGCGCGGTGATAGTCAAGAACGGCGAGGTCGTCTCGAGCGCGCGCAACAGACGCAACGAATTACCCGACGCTTCCGCTCACGCCGAAATATTGGCGATACGAGAGGCGTGTAAGCGTCTCGGGCGGTGGAATCTCTCGGATTGCGAGTTGTATGTGACGCTGGAGCCTTGCGTTATGTGCGCTGGAGCCATAGTGTACTCGAGAATATCGCGTGTGTATTATGGCGCAAAAGACGTCCGCTTCGGCTGTTGCGGCAGCGTGCTGAATTTGGCTGCCGAGCCGAAACTCAACCATCGCGCCGAAATCGTGGGCGGCATTATGGAAGAAGAATGTCTTAAGCCTATACGGGAGTTTTTCAAAAAATTGAGAGAGAAAAAGCCTTTTTGAATAAAAAAAGTAAAAAATCGTTACGATTTTATTGACTTTGACGGGGGAAAACAATTATAATTTCAGTTATGGAATACAATATTTGCGGATTGATATTGGAAGTCGGATATGAGAAGTTGGGAAACACCGCTCATATCAAAATAGCGGGAAAGAGTTGTCTCGATTGGGTGGCGTTGTCACTCAAGGACGATTTTTCGGCAAGCGTGCCCTATCGAGAGGACGTATCTCTTCCCATGCTTGTCAAGCCCTTTTTGAGGAGGGACAGCGATTTTACCGTGCTGTTATATTCCGACACTCCGCTTATAAGCAGAAAGACCGTTCTCGACGCGGTGGAGACTTTGCGCGCGCAAGGACTCAACGCTCTTAAAATGACAAGGGGATACGTGTTCAGAACGGCGTATCTTCTCTCTTGCGACAACATAGTCGCGCCGCCCATGTATTACTTCGAGGAAGAGGATTTCATGACGGCGTTTTCGCTCAAACAGATAGCGATAATCACGGAAGTTCTGAGAAATCGTATCGCCGATTATTATATGGAAAACGGAGTGTATCTCAAAGACCCCGCCAACACCGTTATAGAACCCGACGTCGTCATCGAGGCGGGCGCAGTCATCGAGAGCGGCTGTTCCGTCAAGGGCAGGTCTCACATCTCCGCCAACGCCGTCATCGGTTCGGGCAGCAACGTGGAAAGTTCGGAAATAGGCGAAAATGCGGTCATCACTTGCAGCGTCATAAGTTCGAGCAAGGTAGGAAGAAACACTACGGTGGGACCTTATGCGAATATTCATTCCTCTTCGGTCATAGGCGACGGTTGCAGAATAGGCAATTTCGTCGAGATAAAGGCGAGCAGACTCGAGGACAACGTAAAAGTCGCGCATTTGGCGTACATAGGTGACGCAAAACTCGGCGCGGGCAGCAATGTCGGCTGCGGAGTCGTGTTCGCAAACTACGACGGAAAGGACAAACACACTTGTCATGTCGGCGAAAAAGTTTTCATAGGCAGCAACTGTACTTTAATAGCGCCCGTTACGATAGGAGACGGCGCTTTCATTGCGGCGGGAACCACGGTGGATAAATCGGTGCCGCCTCGCGCGCTCGCGGTGGCGCGTGAACCCATGAAGATAGTCCCCGAGTGGAAAAACAACAAATTCACGGGCGGACAATGATCCTCTCGTCGTAGGGACAAGCCTTGCTTTTTTTCAAGTTGATATTTATTGTTTGCAATAAATTATAAATTCATTTTTTTTACTTTCGGAGGTTTTTATGAGCGGTAACAGCGGAATACAACTTTTCGCGGGAAACAGCTGCCCCAAGTTGGCGGCGGAGATCGCTGCAAAACTCGACGTTGAATTGGGACAGATAGAAGTCGGCAAGTTCAGCGACGGAGAAATCAGCGTGCACATTCAGGAGTCTGTAAGAGGCAGAGACGTATATGTCATTCAGTCCACTTCTGCTCCCGTCAATGACAATCTTATGGAACTTTTGGTCATTATGGACGCTTTGAGAAGAGCGTCGGCAGGCAGAATAAATGCGGTCATTCCCTATTTCGGATATGCCCGTCAAGACAGAAAAGCCATTCCCCGAGACCCCATTACCGCAAAGTTGGTTGCCGACTTGCTCACTTCCGCGGGCGCGGACAGAGTCCTTACGATGGATCTGCATGCCGCTCAGATACAAGGCTTTTTCGATATTCCCGTAGATCACCTTTTGGGACAGGGAGTATTGAGGAGAGCAATCTTACGCGACGAAAACTTTACGGGCAGCGACGACCTTGTCGTCATCTCTCCCGACGTAGGCTCGGTGGCGCGCGCGCGTCAACTCGCAGCCAAGTTCAACGCGCCTCTCGCCATAGTGGACAAGCGCAGACCCAAGGCTAACGTCATGGAAGTCATGAACGTCATAGGCGACGTCAAAGGCAAGACCTGCCTTATGCTCGACGATATGATAGACACGGGCGGCACCATAGTCCAAGGCGCGCAAGCCCTCGTAGAAATAGGCGGAGCAAAACGCGTGATCGCCGCTTGTACCCACGCCGTGCTCTCGGGCCCCGCTATCGAAAGATTGGAAAAGTCCGTCATAGAAAAAGTCTATGTTCTCAATACGATAGAACTCCCGCCCGAGAAACGCATTGCCAAAATCCACGAAGTCTCCGTCGCGCCCATCTTCGCCGAGGCTATAGCAAATATCTATCACGACCTTCCCGTATCCAAACTCTACGACTGATAACCCATAAGTAACTTTTAATTATTATGCCTCCTTGGCGGAAAAAGCCGCTAAGGGGGCTGCTTTTTTTTGCAGCCCGAGGGGATTGGCAGCGAGCCGCCGGGGCGGGGCAGCCCCCGCGGGCACAGTTCGCGGCAGCGTGACGCTGCACCCAAAGTTCACGATTTACTTGATTAATAAATCAAAATTGGTTTCCGCGAGTGGGGATTGTGGAAGGATAAGGTCGGATTGATTGGGTGGCCAAGGTATAAGGTCGGGATAGGGATTATAAAAAAACTCCTCTTGGGCGGAAGCCGCGAAAGAGGAGTTTTGTTGTTTATTCCGATTGATCTGACGGTTATTTTATAAAGGCGAGGAATGCTTTATGCGAACTGTAGACGTCGGCTTTCGAAACCAATTCGTAAGGGGCGTGCATACTTATTACGGGGACGCCTATATCGACGGTATCGATATTCATTTTTGCTATGAACTTAGCGACTGTTCCGCCGCCGCCTGCGTCTACTTTACCGAGTTCGGAAGTTTGCCAGCAGACGTTTTCCTGCGCGAACATACGGCGTACTTCGGCAACGAATTCCGCGGAAGCGTCGTTGGATCCGCTTTTGCCGCCTGCGCCTGTGAATTTACACATAGCGGTACCGCATGAAAGGATAGCGGCGTTTTTCTTTTCGAACACGCTCGGGAAGTTGGGGTCGAAGCAAGCGGTGACGTCGCTTGAAAGGCACTTGGAAGCGGCGCGTACTTTTGCGGGGCAGACGTCGAAGTTGCGGCAGATTGCGTTCATAATGTCCTCGTAGACGCAACTTTGCATACCCGTATTGCCTTCGCTGCCGATCTCTTCTTTATCTGCGAGAACGGTAAAGACCGTATGGTCGGTGCCGGTATTTTCGAACATAGCGGTGAGAGAGGGATAAGAGCAAACTCTGTCGTCATGTCCGTAGGCGCCGATGAGAGCGCGGTCAAAGCCTATGTCGCGAGCCTTGAAGGCGGGCACAGCCGAGAGTTCTGCGCTGAGCATATCCTCTTCGCAAATTCCGTATTTCTCGTTGAGGATGCTCAAGAGGTTGAGTTTGATTTTTTCTTTGACTTCTTTGTCGGGATAGGGGAGACCGCCCACGACTATGTTGAGGTCCTCTCCGCCGATTGCTTCGCTCAAAGGTTTTTTGACTTGTTCTCTCGAAAGGTGAGGAAGCAAATCGTTTATGTAGAATATGGGGTCGCCGTCCTCATCGCCTATTTTGATTTCGACTGTTTTGCCTTCTTTTGTGACGATGACGCCGTGAAGCGCGAGGGGGATCGCCGTCCACTGATATTTTTTGATACCGCCGTAGTAATGCGTTTTAAGGAAGCACATACCGTCGCTTTCGTAGATGGGGTTTTGTTTGATATCGATTCGAGGCGCGTCGATATGAGCGGCGAGGATTCTGAAGCCGTCGGTTTCGAGGGGCAACGTACCTATTCTGAAAAGAGCGATACTCTTGTTTCTGTTGTTGTAATATCTTTTGTCGCCGACAGCGAGTTTATCGCCGAGTTTGTAGGGCTTATAGCCGTTCTTTTCGGCGAGTTTGATTGCATAAGCAACGGCTTCTCTTTCGGTTTTCGCGTTGTCGAGGAAGGTCTTGTATTCTTCGGCATAAGCGTACATTTTGTCGATTTCTTCTTTACTCGAGATTTCGAAGAAGTTTCTTTTTTTGTAGGACAGATTTTCCATAAGAGTCTGTCCTTTTGTCTTTTCACTCATAGTTAAATCTCCTTATAAAAGAATGGTTTGACTGTATTATATCACAAAGAAAGTCAAAAGGTAAATCGAATTATCGAGGTTAACGCAAAAAATTTTTTTCTTCCGCTTCGTTTGACAAGGCTCAAAGGATATAATATAATTTAATCGTTAAAAACATAAGGAGTCACCGATGATCAAAACTGCGCTTACGATAGCAGGCTCCGATTGCAGCGGCGGAGCGGGGATACAGGCGGATATAAAGACAATGTCGGCTCTCGGAGTCTACGCAATGAGTGTGGTGGTCTCTGTCGTCGCCGAGAACACGCAAGGAGTACTTAACGGTTTCGACGTGCCCGATGAGATCATCTCGGCTCAACTCGACGCGGTTTTTTGCGATATTCGCGTTGACGCAGTAAAAGTGGGAATGCTCTCGAATACCGACGCTATGCGCGCGGTCGCTCAAAAGTTGACTCGTTACAACCCCCGCCATATCGTCATAGATCCCGTCATGCGCGCCAAAGACGACACGCCTTTGATGAGAGAGGACTGTATCGACTTTTATATAAAACACGTTTTACCCGTCGCCACTCTTCTCACTCCCAATATTCCCGAAGCCGAACGCATTTCGGGGATAAAGATAGCAAGTTACGAGGATATGAAAACGGCAGCGCGAAAGATTTGCTCTTTGGGCGTTAAAGCGGTACTCGTGAAGGGCGGGCATTTCGACGGAGACCCGTGCGACCTTTTGTATGACGGACGGGATTTCGCTCTTTTCGAAGCAAAGAGGATAAACACAAAGAACACTCACGGCACGGGCTGCACGCTTTCGAGCGCGATAGCGTCCTATCTTGCCTTGGGCGAGCCTCTTGCCGAGGCGGTGAAGAAAGCGAAACATTACATTTCCCAAGCGATAGAACATTCTCTCGAATTGGGAAGCGGAGCGGGTCCGCTGAATCATTTTTACGAACTGTATAAAGCAAAGAGCGAGACGAAAAAATGAAAAAGAACATAGATTATACTTTATATCTCGTGACGGACAGAAAACTCATGACGACTCCTACGCTCGAGGAAGCGGTGGAAAGAGCCATAGAGGGCGGAGTAACCGTCGTTCAACTCCGTGAAAAGAACGTCGAGACCGCAGAATATTACAGGATAGCGATTTCGATCAAAGAGATCTGTCATCGTCACAATATCCCCTTCATAATCAACGACAGACTCGACATAGCGCTTGCCGCAGACGCAGACGGAGTACATTTGGGACAGGACGATATGCCTATACCGCTTGCAAGGCGACTCCTCGGAGAGGATAAGATAATAGGCGCTTCGGTAAACGACGCCGAGCAGGCGAAAAAGGCGGTAGCCGAAGGAGCCGACTATCTCGGTGTGGGAGCAATGTTCGCCACGGGCACAAAGACCGACGCCGACCTTTGCTCTCCCGAAAAATTAAAGGGCATAACGAAGGCGGTGAGCGTCCCCATAGTTATGATAGGCGGATTGAACGAAAAGACTATACCGTTATGTTCTTATGCCGATGTGGACGGAGTCGCGGTAGTCTCGGCTATCCTTGCGAAACAAGATATAACCTCGGCGGCGAGGAATATAAAGGAGATATTTTGTCGAGGGAGACGAAAAATTCTACATGGCATAGAGGGCGCGATATTCGACCTTGACGGTACTCTCTTCGACTCCATGGCGGTGTGGAGAGATATAGACCTCGAGTTTTTGGGAAAACGCGGCATTGCCGTTCCTCCCGATTATATGGAAGCAGTCTCGGCAAAGAGTTTCTACGAATGCGCCGTTTATACCGCAAAACGCTTTTCATTGCCCGAAACTCCCGAACAACTTATGCAAGAATGGTATGAAATGGCGGTAAAACATTACGAATCATCGATAGAACTCCTGCCTCATGCCGAAGAATATATAAAAAGCCTCAAAAAAGAGGGCATAAAACTTGCAGTCGCAACGAGCTTGAGACGAGACTTTTTCGAACCTTGCCTCGTCCGCCACGGCTTGTGGGAACAGTTCGACGCAATTTGCTCTGTGGACGATGTGGGGTGCGGAAAAGAAAGCCCCGAGATATTCCGCTATGCGGCAAATCGCCTCGGAATACCGCTCTCACGTTGCGTGATTTTCGACGACGCCTATGTCGCCTTGCAAAGCGCAAAACAAACCGAGGCTTTTGTAGTCGGAGTGTACGAAAAAAATTCCGAACGATTCCGCGAAAAGATTCGTTCCGCTGTAGATTTGTATATAGAGGATTTGTCCGAAGCCCCTTTGTTAAAATGTAAATAAACCCCTTTAATCCCCTTATTAATAAGGGAAGCCTCTTCGGAATAGGGATTATCAATTCCCAGCCTTATGCTTTTACTCCTTTTGAACCTTTTTTCTCGGCCACCCTTACTGCGTCGCAATGCGTCCTTGTATATCGCTTTTGGCGCTAAACGCCAAAAGACTCCTTTTGCGGACGATTGCTCCTCTTTCGTCAAAAAGGTAAACTTTTTGACGAGGTAAAAAGGTTAAATTATTATAATAGCCCCTTCGGGAGATGAATCCGACCTTATGCCTTGTCCGCCATTTGGCGGCTTTGACTCCCGCCGCCCCTTGGCTCCCTTTGGTTGAAATGCATCGCATTTCAACTAAGGGGAGCTGTCTGCGTAGCAGACTGAGGGGATTGGTTATTCGCCCAAACCCCGCCCGCGGAAACCACGCCTGAATCAAAATTTAAGTAAATCGTGACTGTGGCAGTGGCGGCTCGCCACCGCGACTATGGGTGCAGCGTCACGCTGCCTGAGGGGATAAAGATTAATTACAACTTTATAAAAAAAATTAACCGAAAAGTTTTCTTTTTCGGTTAAGAGGAGCAGTTGTCTGTAAGGGGCTGCTTTTGTCGCTTATCGGAAAAAGAGCCTGACAAAGGCGCACTGCGACGATGCTATGGGGACAAGGGGTATTTTATTATTCAATGAGTCGACCGTCTGTTGAAACGGTTACGACTCTCCAAGGGATAAACTTTCCGCTGTTTTGCAACGCCTGTTTTACTGCATTTTCAATGCCGCCGCAGCAAGGTACTTCCATTCGGACAACTGTCACGCTCTTGATATTGTTTTCGGCGATAATCCGTTGCAATTTCTCGGTGTAGTCCACCATATCGAGTTTGGGACAACCGATTAAAGTGATTCTGTTTTTGATGAAATCATTGTGGAAGTTACCGTAAGCGTAGGCGGTGCAATCTGCGGCTACCAGCAGATTTGCGCCGTTGAAATAGGGCGCGTTTATGGGGACCAACTTTATTTGTACAGGCCACTGAGAAAGGAGACTGCGGACGGTTACCTTTTCGACCTGTGTTTCTTCACGATGGATAGCTTTGGACGCCGTGCCGAGGCAACCGCAAGGCAGTTTCTCCGAGTCTTTATTCTGCTTTGCCGCCTTTACCGCCGCTTCGTTGTATGCAGGAGCTTCTCTTTCCTCAAAAGTAATGGCTCCCGTCGGGCAGGCGGGCAAACAGTCTCCGAGACCGTCACAGTAGTCCTCTCGGAGTAGTTTCGCCTTGTCGTCAACTATACCGATAGCACCCTCGTGGCAGGCTTTGGCGCAGATTCCGCATCCGTTGCATTTTCCTTCGTCGATTTTGATGATTTTTCTGAGCATAATATTTTCCTCCTTTTCCGAAACGCTTTGGCGTCTCTTGACTTTCCTTTTTCATTATAGTACAATGAGAGCAACAAGTCTGTTGTTTTTACAACAGAAAAGAGGATTTTATGGAAAAATACATTTCTCTTCTGAAAAAAATCAAACTGTTCTCACTTATAGGTGATGATGACATTCTCTCCATGCTGAACTGCCTGAACGCAACCGTCCGAGAGTATAGTAAAGGTGAATATGTATTCCGACAAGGTGAGTACATTCGCAATCTTATGATACTTGCAGAGGGCAGACTCCACATTCAAAAAGAGGATTATTGGGGCAATCTCAATATTTTGAATGAAATTCGTATCGGAGAGATGTTTGGAGAAGCGTATATTACGCCCGACAGCGGAACGCTTATTAGCGATGTCATAGCGGCAGAGACAAGTACCGTTCTCTTTTTCGATATGGAACGGATACTGACAGTGTGTCCCTCAGCCTGTCCTTTTCACACCCGACTTGTAAAAAATATGTTTTACGCGATTTCGGATAAGAATAAAAGCCTTGTTCGGAAACTCGGTTATATGTCTCAACGTTCAACAAGAGAAAAACTACTGTCTTACCTTTCCGACGAAGCGAAACGGCAAAACAGCGGTTCTTTTTCCATTTCTTTTAACCGACAACAACTTGCGGATTTTCTTTCGGTAGACCGAAGCGCCATGTCTAACGAATTATGCAAACTGCGGAATGAAGGCATGCTGGATTTTCACAAAAACGAATTTGTATTATACGAAGTATAAAAAGAGCGGGGATTTTAGGGAAAGAAAACGGAGAGGTAATTACCTTCGCCGTGAACTGTGGCAGCGGCGGCTCTCTGCCTTTAATCGCAGAGGAATTAAAGATTTTCAAAAAGGCGTTTGGAAAACATAAAATGAGATTATTTGACAAAAGTTGTGAAAATACTATTGACTTTTATTGAACTTTATGTTATTATTTATATGTACTATTATTACTATCGGTAAGGAGAAGGATTATGAAAAGATTCTCATGGCTGATTGCGATATTTACGATATTTATTTGTATGGGATTTGCCGCCTGCGGCGTTGTCGCTGCGAAGCCTTTGGAAGAGCCTCGGAATTTCCGCATGGAGGGCAATGTTCTCGTATGGGACGCGGTGCAGAACGCAACGGAATACAGGTTGGAACTCAACGGTGTGGGCTTGGCGGCTACAGAGGCTCAAATCGATTTGACGAATTATCTTATTTTCGGTCTCAATGAAATTACCGTTTGGGCGAAGGGTGACGAGAAGCACACCGATTCTCAAAGGGCTACATACACATTCGAGCTTATCGATACGAATATAGATAATATCGATATAGGCTTGGAGTTCGAGTTGACGGAGGACGGCAGCGGTTACAGAGTCTATAAAGAGTCGTATGCTCCCGCCTTACCGAGAACGCTCGATATTCCCGCGACTTACAGGGGCTTGCCCGTAAAGGCAGTGGGGCAGTTAAATTCCGTCGCTTCTCCCTCGAAGATCATAATGCACGAGGGAGTCGAAATAATAGAGGACAAAGCCTTCTTTTCTTTCAATAGCCTCAATAGCGTAGAACTTCCCGATGGCGTGCAGTACATCGGGGCAAAAGTCTTCTCGCAGACGAGGATCTCGGAATTGAAATTGCCCGATTCCGTAAAAACGATAGGAGACGAGGCGTTTGCGTATTGCACTGTACTCAGAAAAATAGAAATGCCCCGAGATTTGCGGGAATTGGGTACTGCGGCGTTCCTCAACTGCTTACAATTGGAGAGCATCGTTTTGCCCGAAGGCGTGAAACGCATAGACAGACGAATGTTCGAAGGTTGCACTGCGTTGAGCGAAATAGAGGCTAAGGGACAATTGGAAAGCGTCGAGAGGCAGGCTTTCGGCGACACGCAATGGATAAAAACCAAGGAAGAGTTCAAAGTTCTTTCCAACGCGCTGTGCCGATTCACGGGCGAGGAGATAGACGGAAATCTGCCCGAAGGCGTGACTTTGATGGCAAACGATTGTTTGCAAGGCTCCAAGATAAAAAGATTGGTCTTGCCCGATTATGTAAAAATCGACGAAGGTGGTTGCTCTTACGCCGAATATCTTGCCGAAGTGGTTTTGCCTTCGGGGTTGGAAGAAATCCCCGCATCGGCTTTTTTCTACGACAAGGCGTTGACAAAGATAAATATTCCCTCTTCGGTTAAAGCGATAGGAGACTTTGCGTTTGAGATGACGGGGTTAAAAAATCTGACTATCGAAAGCAATGTCAAAAAGATAGGCGAATACGCCTTTTGCGACACCCCGATCGAGTCTCTGATATTGCGCGAGGGTATCGAAGAAATAGGAGAAAGCGCGTTTGAGAGAACAAAGATCTCTTCGGTTGCCTTGCCGCAGTCGCTAAAAAAGCTCGGAAGCGAGGCTTTCTCGGCGTGTCGCTCTCTCAAAAGTTTTTCCTGGAACAATAGCATCACGGAAATTCCCGACGGATGTTTCTCTTCGTGTTCATCCCTCACAAGAACGCCCTTGCCTTCCACGGTCACGAAAATAGGCGCGGAAGCGTTCTCGGGCTGTACCGCTCTTACCGAGTTTCCCTTTACGAATATTGCTTCTATAGGAGCCGAAGCCTTCGCGAATTGCGGATTCAAAACCATGAATATTATGAAATCTTTCCGCGAGATAGGCGCGCGAGCCTTCGAACGATGCAAAAATCTGCAGACCGTCACCTTCGAAGAGGGCATAGAAAGGATCCCCATGTATATATTCTACGATTGCGAAAAACTCTCTTCGGTTGCCTTGCCGCAATCTCTCCGCGAAATAGCAGACGGAGCGTTTGAATCCTGCAAAGCGCTCCTCGAATTGGATATTCCCCGCAATACCGAGATAATAGGCGTAGGGGCAATTTATTCTACGGGCATCACGAGCATAACTTTCCCCGCGATAAGAAAACTCAACGACTATTGTCTCAACGCGCGAATAGCCTTTTTCGCAATTCCCGATTCCGTGGTCGAAATAACCGACAAGGCTTTTTCCAACGCCAAAGCCTTGAAAGAATTGGTTATCCCCGAGTCCTTCCCGCTCCGCCTCACCTTCCTCAATAACTGCTCCGCGCTTGAAAAAATATTCTATACAGGCTCTGAGGAGAGTTGGAACCGACGCAATTTTGACAATGTGACGATTGCCGAAGATACCGAAATCTACTTCTTCCTTCCCCAAGGTCAACCACTTCCCGACGGCGGAAATTATTGGCGTTACGGCGAGGACGGAAAAACTCCCGTCGTTCTGTAATTCCGACAAAACATCGACTCGGAGTCTCAAAAACCAAAACAAACTCCGCTTTAAGTGAGAAAATCACTCCTCATACCGACAAAATCACACTTGTAAACGCAAAATATGCCTCTTTTTCATAACATGTAAGCCTAAATGCTTATAAAATCATAAATTGTTATTGGAAAAAATTGCAATGTGAAAATATAGCGAAACAGATATTTTACTATATGTAATTGGCTTGACAGCATTAATAAAGTAATGGTATAATACCCATGCTATTCCGAATGTATAGCGAAAGTTGTCCTATCGGAAAGGCGGAGGGGCGACTTGGGACGGAACTTCAAAGGACATCGCCGAGCCGTAACCTTACGAGTCATGAAGCAAAAGTAAGCAGAGGATAAAAAATTCCGAAATTGTGAAATGTTTATGTCGTTTTACAAAATAGGATAAAATATTTTGAATCTACTTGACTTGAAGGGACTTGTATAGTATACTTATATATTATACGATAACGGGAAAAATCACCGAAAAAGGGGTAGATTTTCCACATTTGGCATTTTATATGTGTTTTACATATATATAAATTAAAGAAACAAAAAACCAAAAAGGAGGTTTTAATTATGGATAGTAAGAAAAACATTTTCAAGAAGTATCGCGCTCGTCTTATGAGAGAAGCGGTACTCAAGTCCATCCTTGCCGGCGCAGCGATCGGTTGCGGTGTTGCCGCGATAACCGAGTTGTGCAGTTGGTTCTTCGGCTTTAAGGCGGGCTTTATTCTTGCAATCGTTTTATTGGTTGCAGTTACGGCTGTTGCCGCATTCATATTCTATTACATCAAGTTCAGGCCCACAATGAAAGCGGTGGCGCATCGTATCGACGAATTGGGCTTGGAGGAAAGAGTCCTGACGATGACGGAACTTGACGGACAGACCTCTTATATTGCTCAGGCTCAGCGCGACGATACTATGAACGCGTTGGGAAAAGTAAATCACACGCTCCTTAAGTTGGCTATAACGGCGGCAATGGTTGTCACCATTTGCGTAACGGGCGGATTATGGTTGGGTATGACTACCGTCAACGCTCTCTATTTTACCGACGTTATTCCCAGCGGAATGGAACTCGTCAAAGGCGAACCTCAAGTACCTTCGTACACTGTCAAATACAAAGTTCAGGCAGGTACGGGTTGCATGATTTACATCTATGACGAGGATTGGACGGAGCCCGAACCCGTTCCCAACATTTTCTATGTTTACGAGGGAGAGGACGCTCCCGCAGTTCTTGCGGTTGCGGCAGACGGTTATGTGTTCACAGGTTGGGGAGACGGTAATACCGATCCTTACAGACACGACCTTGCGGTAAAGGGCAATATCGAAGTTACCGCAAAATTCGAGGCAGTCAGAGACAAAGAAGAAGAGGACAGCAGACCTTCGGGCGACGGTCTTTTGACATCCGATGAGTATAACAAGAACCAACAGAAAAACGAGCAGCAAATGCCTCCTCCTCCGCCCAGCAGCAACGAGCCGAAAGACAATCCCGGCATGGAAAGCGATCCCAGCAGACAGCTTTATAACGGACAGACTTACTACGGCAGCGATTGGGGTTCCAAACAGCAGGACGGACAAAATGACTTAAAGGGCAACGGAGAAATTTCCGATTCCACGAAAGACGGTATCGGCGATTACTACGATACTCTCAATCCCGGCGATAGCGGAGACAGCTCCGAAGGCGAGGGCGACGGAAATTAATTTTCCATCTAAATCAAACTAAATTTTAAAAGGTGAAATACAACTATGGTAACGGAAAAAGAAAATGAACAACTGAAAAAAGAAGACATCGATCAATTCAGCGCGATCTGCAAAAATATATTCGAGCAGATTTCCCGCGACGTGATCGGTCAGCAAAAGGTCGTTGAAGGCACTGTAATCGCGATGATTGCAGGCGGTAACGTTCTTCTCGAAGGCGTGCCGGGCGTCGGAAAGACCAGACTTGTACGAAGTTTGGGCAGGGTATTCGCTTTGCCTTTCTCCCGTATTCAGTTTACCCCCGACTTGATGCCTGCCGACGTAACAGGTACGAACATCATTGTCAAAGACGATAAAGGAAATTCAACCTTCAGCTTCCAGCCCGGTCCTATTTTCAGCAATATAATTCTTGCCGACGAGATCAACCGTGCTACACCCAAAACACAATCGGCTCTTCTCGAGGCCATGCAGGAACATACCGTAACGGTTATGGGTACGTCGCGAAAACTCGAAGAACCTTTCTTCGTGCTTGCAACGCAGAACCCCATAGAGCAAGACGGTACTTATCCTTTGCCCGAAGCGCAAATGGACCGTTTTATGTTCAAACTTCTTGTTCCCAATCCCAGCATGAACGAGCTTATGGAGATAGTCAATATGACGCAGAAGACCATGGCGGAAGTTGCGGATCAGGCTTGTAACGGCGAACAACTTCTTTCCATGAGAAGGACGGCGAATCAGATACCCGTTGCCGAAGACGTACTTCGTTATGCGATGGTGCTTACTTCGGCAACTCATCCCAACAGCGAATGTTCTACGGAAGCCGCAAAGCGTTACGTCCGTGTCGGAGCCAGCCCTCGTGCAGGACAGGCAATGATCTCGGCGGCTAAGGTGCTTGCTCTCATAAAGGGCAGATACAACGTGGCATATTCCGACATCAACGAACTCGCATATCCCGTACTTCGTCACAGAATAAAGCTCAACTTCGAGGCTATTGCCGAAAGAGTTTCCGCCGACGATGTCATCAAATTGATATTGGACGAGCTTGAAAAGAGACTCAAGGCAGGCGGAAAACTCACCGCGCCCAAAGATACAAAACAACCCGAGCCCGCGGCTCGTACCGTAGCGCCCGCTACCGAAAAGCCCGAGCAAAACGAAGAAACGAAGAACGCCGACGATCAAAAGGATTCCAAAAAGGAAAAAAGAGGTTTATTCGGTAAGAAATAACGCAGGAGGCCAGCATGAAGGTATCGTACCTCGATGACGCGTTTTTCAGTCGTTTGGAAACGCTCGCATTAAATTTACGTTCTAACCTTGCCGGATATTTCGGAGGCAAGCATTTTGTAAAAACTTACGGTCAGACGGTCGAATTTTCCGATTACAGAGAGTATCAACTCGGTGACGATATTCGTCGTATAGACTGGAATCTTTTCAGCCGTTTTGAAAAATACTTTTTAAAGTTATTTACCGATGAGAGGCAGATGCAAGTCCAGATCTTTCTGGATTGTTCTGCCTCCATGGGCAGATTCGAACCCAAGAAGAAAGCTTATTCCATGGCAACCGCCGCGGCAATCGGCTTTCTTGCCGTACATAACATGGACAAGTTGACTTTGAATTTCATGCGAGGTACGAGGAGTGAAAATCCTTTCGGAACGATTGTCGGAAAAACTTCCTTTTTCCGAGCCATCGGAGAACTCGAAAATCTTCCGTTGGTCGATGACGTCGATATAAACGAATGTGTCGCAAGTTGTCCCGACACAGGACAAAATAACGGCGTCACCGTGATAATTTCCGACTTTATGACGGACAGCAATTGGAAGAAAGCCGTCGATTATCTTAACTATAAGCACAGACAGGTCTTGCTTATTCAGATACTTTCTCCCGAAGAGATAGACCCGTCTTACGACGGACGTGTGCATCTTGTGGATTCGGAAGCTCCCGATCTTATGGATGAACGCAATATGAAAATTAAAATTACGAAAGCGGCATTGGCGGCTTATCAAGAGGCTTTCGGTGATTTTCTCAAAGACATTTCCGATTTCTGCAGAAAGAGGGATGTCGGTTTTATCTCGGTTAATTGCGACACGAGAATAGAACGAGTGCTCTTCAGTGAAATGCTCAAGGAGGGAATAATGTCATGATAGAGTTACTGATCCCCCTCGGGCTTTTGGGATTATTGAGTATTCCCGTACTCATTTTGATTTATCTTATAAGGCCCAACTTTCAAACAAAATATATTTCGAGTACTTTCGTATGGAAACTCAGTCTGAAATACCGAAAAAGAAAGCTCCCGACAAATACGCTCAGAAATATTATTTTGATTATTTGTCAGATACTTATACTTACGAGCATGGCTTTGATTTTGACTCAGCCTGTTCAGAACACACAGGATTATACGACAGCGAACGACGTCATTGCCGTCATCGATTCTTCGGCAAGTATGAGAACGCAGTCTTTGACGAACGGAACGACTCGTTTTCAGCGCGCTTTGGAAAAAGCAAAACAGGTCACCAATTCCACGGCGGGAAGAGGGGGCACCGTTACCGTTATAATGGCGGGACAGACGGCGAACTATCTTACTCTCGAGGGAAGGGACGGTAACGTTACTTCGGCATTGCGCGTGGAGCCCAAATTCGCTTCCGATATAATTTCTCAATTGGATAAGATGATCGAAGATCCCGACACCTATTGCTCGTACGCAAAGGCGGACAGCGCGGGCGCCATGGAATTGTGCGAGGGATTGCTGTATGATAATCCCGAAGCAAAGATCGTCTATTATACCGATACAAACTACACATCCGTTCCCGATCAAGTCACCGTGGAACCCATTCGCGAAGAAGATAACGAGTGGAACATGGCGATATTGGATTCACACACCGAACTTTTCGACAGTTACTATACCGTTTATGTCGATTTCGTTTGTTACGGAGAGTCCGCTCCGCTTCAGATCATGCTCGACGTCACAAGACTTACGAGAGACGTTTCGGGTATGGGCTATTCGGAATTCACGACTGTCACTCATGTCGAGTCCGATATAATTTTCTGCGAGGACGGCGTGGCAAAACAACTCGCATTCTACGCTACCACTTCGGAAGAAGAGAGCGACAACTATATAAATAACGGCAATTATTTTTATCAGGAATTGCCCGAAGGACAAAGATTTACCGACTATAAGGAAATAAAGGTAACTGTCGTAAGACCCGACGCAAGCGACCGCAATGCCGATTGCTTCGAACAGGATAACGCTTTCTATATTTACGGCGGTACCAAAGAAGTCATCAATATTCTGTATGCGAGCACGATACCCAATCCCTTTATGGTTTCGGTGCTCAACTCTATAAGAAGTCAATATATAGATTATTGGGATATAAGGCTTGACGAAAAGAACGTCGTCAATCAGGAATATCCTCTCGAAGGATACGATATGTACATTTTCGAGCATTTCGCTCCCACGCATAAGCCCGTCGACGGCGTTTGCGTGCTGTTCGATCCGCCTATGGATACCCCGGGAGAATGGGCTATCAATGTCAGAACGAACGCGATGGTGGGTAATTTCGAGTGTACATACGGCGAATATGCAAAGGATCATCCCGTTCTGAATAACATAGATCCTACGAAGATAGGATTGTTTACAATGTATACTCAGTTGGATTACGAACGCTCCAAGTTCGACGCGCTTTTGTCGATAAACGGAGACCCGCTGTTGCTTTCGAGCAAGAACGGCGTGGATCAGTCCGTTATCCTTGCATTCAGCGTGCATTTTGCGGCAATTGCGGCAAGCAACTATTGGTATATCTTGTGGGAGAATATTCTC
The DNA here is from genome assembly GCA_947581755.1 of uncultured Clostridia bacterium. Lineage (GTDB taxonomy): Bacteria > Bacillota > Clostridia > Christensenellales > Pumilibacteraceae > CANPVN01. The sequence goes on from CANPVN010000015.1 coordinate 23,252, forward strand.
AATTATTACTTCCCCATTACAATGCAAAAAGCGATTTACGAGATAGGCGAGGTTATTTCGGTAAATTCCCGCGCAAGCGCGTTGGAAGTTTCGGAGTTCGAAAACGGCATTTATGACGAAAGCGGCTCAATGAACCCCGAATCTTCGGAGCCCGAACCTTATGAAGAGATTCCCATTTCGTTGGCTTACGATAAGCCTTGTTCGGTATCGATAAAACAAACTTCGTATTTCGCGGGAGTCAAGCATCTTTCGCTTGATTTCTATGTTCGAATGCCGGAATACGAAAGTAACATTTTCGCGCAAGAGGACGAATTGGCGAGATTCGAAATCAAGAACGAAAAGATAAATTACTTGGATCTTATGATTTGGGTAGCCATAGCGCTTGTGGTTCTTCTGTTGCTTGAGTGGTGGCTGCAATCCAGAGCAAATAGATAAAGGAGGGGTGAGACATGCAAAACTTATCAATTCATTTTGATCATCCTTGGTTGCTTTTGGCGTTTATACCCGCGATTGCTCTTACTATCGTTACGTATTTTATGGTAGTCAAAAGGTACAGAAATACGCGTAACAAGATAATCTCCATTGTCTTACACTCTATAGTAATGACTCTTGCAATTCTTGTGCTTGCGGGTACTACCTTCCCTTATGAAATGAAAAATTCCGAGAACGAATTTATTCTTCTCGTGGATCTTTCGGAAACACAGTTCGAAGCGACGAAAGAGGATTTGATCGACGAAACGAATCCCACGATGTACGACAGAGATTCTTTTGTGCAATCGATCATAGACGAGGCTTCTTATAACGGCATAAAGACGGGTATAGTGACTTTCGGATTCAATCAGAACTATATCGCGCCTTTGACTTTCGATACCGAGGGTATGTTCGATACATATATGAGAAGTTCGGGATCCGATACTCCCGAGGGTATAGATACTTCGGCGTCGGATATTGCGGCGGCGCTCCGATATACCGCTACGCTGTTCCAATATCCCAAGACGGCAAAGATATTGCTCATTACCGACGGCTACGAGACCGACGAGAACGCTCTTACCGAGGTAAGAAACGTTGTCGCTCAGGGAATAACCGTCGATGTGGCTCAGTTCGATTCGGGATACAGCGACGACGGCGTTCAGTTAATGGATATCGAGGTTCCCTCGTATAATATAAGACCCAACGAGGAGTGTACTATCACGGTCGTTGTCCAGAGCATGACCGAACACGAAAATGTCTATCTTGACATTTACGACAACGATGAACTTCTCGACCAAATTTCCGCCCCCGTCAATCTTGCGCGCGGCAACAATCGTTTCGACTACAGCATTTCTTTCGAAAACGAGGGTATGCACGAACTTCGCGTAGAACTTACGATAGACGACCAAGGCGAATATGAATACAACAATAAATATTACAGATATATAAATCTTAAAATTCACGACAAGGTGCTTATTGTAGAGCATAGAGAGGGCGATTCCGAGCAGGTAGAGGAATTGCTTGCCGAACAATATCCCGAAGAGGGAATAAAGACTGTCAACGTCAAAAACGCTCCCGACGATTTGCCCGACACGATAGGCGAACTTCAGGCGTTCGATCAGGTAATTCTGAACAATATTGCCAACGAGGATTTGCCCGAGTCTTTTGTCGCGCTTTTGCAGACTTATGTCCATGATGCGGGCGGCGGCTTGCTGACTTTGGGCGGCGACGGAGATACCGCGTTGGTAGGACCCAACGGACAGGAGAGCGAAGATCTTTCTCACGCATACAATCACCTTGATTTACACAACACCGATTTGGAAAAAATGTTGCCCATACAGGCGATAGATTATACGCCTCCCATCGGAGTCGTATTCGTCATGGACGTCTCGGGATCAATGGCAAACGCTCTCGAGTGGGCAAAGAGCGGCGCGATATCTTGTCTCGACGTTCTTAACCAGCGTGACTACGTCGGCGTCATGACGCTCTCGGATACCTACACTTCGGATTTGCAGCTTACGAGTTGTACTTTGTCATCTTACATAAAAGAGAGGATCCGAGCCATCGGCGGTAATGGTTCCACATATTTCACACCCGCCGTATCGCACGCCGCCGAAGCGTTGAAGGCGGAGAGCAGAATAGACAAACGTCACATAGTCGTGGTTTCCGACGCGCAGTTCTTCGACGTCGAAAATGCGGTTGAGCTTGCAAAGTCTTATCCCGACGTCACCCTTTCGATAATAGGTACGAAGGAAGGATTCAATCAGGAAAATTCCGATTTGATAACCGAAGCCTGGAGCGGAAAAACTTATACCGCGACAAGCGAGAACAACATGTTCGACCTTATGCGTGACGACCTCAAGGCTCCCACGATAACTCAGTACACACCCAAAGATTTCACACCCAACGTCAACAACAGCGTTTCGCCTTTGCTCAAAAACGTGGAATATAACTTAAACTCCAAGGCGATGACTTTCCAACTCGGCGGATATTACGGCGTTCGCGCAAGATCGGGCGTGGATATAGTCGTTACGGGCGAGTACGAAGTACCCATCTATGCGCAGTGGAAGTACGGTTTGGGTAACGTCGGAAGTTTCATGTGCGATCTGTACGGTCATTGGTCGGGCGAGATGCTTTCGGATGCGAACGGACGAATGTTCATGCAGAACGTTGTCTCGGGATTGATGCCCGTAGGCGATATACGTCCCACGAGCATTATATTGAGTCTCAATCCCGATAGCGGAGCAGGCGACAAAAACGACGAGATGTATAAAGTCAAGTATAATTATTACAACTCGATGACGATATATACGACTTTGGAAGAGGGCGAGACCTTGAAGGGCGAGGTTATATATAACGACGAAGAGGGACAGCAACATACCATATCTTTGAACGCGATCGCGAACGAAGAAGAGGTAAATCCCGACTGTTACGTTATGTTGCCCATGAACGAGGACAACAACTTCTTAAAGACGGACTTCGTTACAAAAGACGGAGGTGTATATACCATTCGCGTTACCAAGCTCAACGCGCAAGGCGCAGAGGTAGACAGAGCCGAAGTATACAGATATTTCTCTTACTCCACCGAATACGATTACAACAATACACAGACGGATCCCAAATTCTTCCTTACCGAAGTTGCAAATCGCGGCAGAGGCAGTGTCATAGAACTCAGGGATCCTCAATCGGCGCTTACGACTTTCGTGACGGCATTCGACAGAGTGTTCGATCCCAGATGGTTATTCATGATCATTGCTATCGTATGCTTCTTGCTTGATATAGCCGTGCGCAAGTTCAAGTTCAAGTGGATTCATGAAATCATACGCGAACGCAAAGAGCGCAAAGGAGTTCAGCAATGAAAAAAGCCAAGTTTATTTTAACGCTATTACTGATTTTCGTTTTGGCCTTTCCCGTATCGGCTTGTAACGGAAAAAACAGATTGAACCTCACGAAGCCCGCGGGCATTACGATGGATTCCAATTATGTTGTTTCTTGGTACGGCGTCACTCAAGCGCGTAAATATTCCATAGAAATAAGGAATGTGAACGACACTTCGGCGGAACTCGACGTCAGAGATACATACAGAACTTCTTTGGATCTCGCAAGACTCGCCGAGGGCGATTATGAACTGAGAATACGCGCCGTTGCGGGAGTCGCAATGGATGTGTTCTCGGAGTGGTCGGATACTTACGCATTCAGGCGCGATCACGAATCGGGTATGTTGTATTCTCCGATAAACGCAAACAGCGCGTATGCGGTAGTCGGAGCGGGTTCGCTCGAGGGCGACATAGTTATCGAGAGCGAATACAGACATAAGCCCGTAACGCAGATCGCGGCAGGCGCTTTCAAATCCAACAGAAAGTTGCAAAAGATAACCATTCCCGACAGCATTACTTCGATAGGTTTCAATGCTTTCTGCGAATGTACGGCTCTTACCACTATAGATTTGCCCGATTCGATAGTTTCGATAGATTCATCGGCATTCTTAAGGTCGGGACTTACCGAAGTAACTCTTCCTCCCAACCTTACCGAAATTGCAGGCAGCGCGTTCTCTTATTGCGCTTCGCTCAAAACCGTAAATTTCAACGATAAACTTTATCATATAGCAGCGTCCGCTTTCGAAGGCTGCACATCTCTTGACAATGTTGTGCTTCCCGATTCTCTCGAATTGATAAACCAAGGCGCATTCAACAGATGTACGGGGCTTAAAAACCTCTCTTTCGGCAGCGGTATACGAATTATATATACCGACGCTTTCAGAAACTGCGGACTTCAGAACGTTTCTTTCAAGGAACTCGACAACGAATTGTCGATTTACATAAGTTCTTTCAGAAGCAATACCGAGCTTAAAGAGATCGTTATTCCCGAAGGAACCAATATGATTTACACCTACGCATTCATGGGTTGCGAGAAACTCGAAAGGATAGTTATTCCCGAGTCCGTGACTGTCGTGGGTGAGGACGCCTTTACCAACACCAAGATGTACAACGATCAGGTGGAGGCTGCCGAAAAAGCGGCATATCCCGAAGGCGCGCCCGAGGACTCCGATAACGGCAGAGCCTTCATATATATAGGCGACAAAGAAGAGGGAAAACGTTGGCTTGTCGATATAACCAAAGGAATGTTCGACAATCTCTATTGGGTGACCGACAACGCAAACCTCAACACGTCGAGAGAAGATACAAAGTATATTCCAAACGAGACCGCTTTTGCGATCGACGACGATATATACGGCATTGCCGATATGGCTTTCTACAGAAGCGAAGAAGTCAAGGGTTGTCCCAATCTTTACGAATTTCACTTTCCCAAGGGAATAAAATATGTGGGCAATTATGCTTTCTCGTATTGCACCAGTCTTTACAGAATCAGAATGTTATACGATGATTCGCTTAAAGCGTTGGGTACGGGAGCGTTCTATGTTTGCTCCAACCTCAATACCGTAATTTTCCTTAACGGACTCGAGGACATAGGCGCGTACGCTTTCTCGTATTGCACCTTGCTTGACAACGGAAACAATCCCGAGATGCTTACGCCTAAATCCGTAAGACACATCGGAGCTATGGCGTTCGGAAATACCGCAATGTGGAAGAAGGCGGAGGATGCGACGGAACCCGTAGAAAAATTGGTTATCGCAGGTAATTGGTTGGTAGGCTACGATCACAGAATGATAACCGACCAAACCATGATGTTCTTTGCTTGGAATTTTGACGGCGAGCTTCCCGAAAATGTAATAGGTCTTTCGGACTACGCTCTTGCCGACAACGCAAAACTCGAAACAATAAACCTTCTTAATGTACAATATATGGGAAGAAGCGCGTTCGTTAATTGTCAGAATCTCAGACAAGTGACGTTGAACAGAAGTCTTACCGAAATTCCTTTGTATACGTTCTTTAATTGCGCGTCTCTTCAGAGTATAGAACTTCCCACCACGCTGAGAGAAATAGGCGATTGCGCATTTACTCTTACGAGATTGACGGAGTTGAATCTTGCAGACACCGAAGTCGAATCGATAGGCGAGTTCTCGTTCTCGTTTATCACAAGTTTGCGCGACGTCACTCTTTCGGACAGAATGACGGAAATTCCCCGTTATGCCTTCTATAGCTCGGGTCTTTTGCAAGTAACGATCCCCGATTCCGTGGAAGTAATAAGAGAAAGAGCCTTCGGTTTCACCTATCTCATGTCGTTGGATTTGGGACAAGGCGTGCAGACTATCGAAAAATACGCATTCAAGGATTGCGCGGGACTCTATTCGGTAACCATTCCCGATACCGTAACTTCTATCGGGGAATACGCCTTCGTCAGAAATACCAATCTCACAAAACTTAAATTGGGCAGCGGACTTAAGACGATAGGCACGGGAGCCTTCTCGTCTCTTACCGTTCTCGAGAGCGTGATCATTCCCGAAAATGTCGAATCGATAGGCGATTTTGCCTTTTGGAATTGTCCTTCGTTACAGTCGGTCGTTTTCGAGGGCACTCCCGAACATATGGGGGATTACGTATTCTTACTCGACAACAAAATGTCGATATATTCCGCTTTCGACAGCGAGATCTCGAAAGAGTGGAGTCTGGTATGGAACCCCGGATACCGTCCTTTCCTTAACGGCGTAACTTTCCGAGACGACGAGGGCGGCAAGTATGTCTATTCTTTGGCGGTAGACAGCAGATATATCTCCAACAGATATGCCTTCTACGGCACTGCGAACCCCGTGCGAGAGGGCTACGACTTTGTGGGCTGGTCGACTACGGCGGGAGCGACTACTCCCAACGCCACCATTCAGTCGGTTGAGGACGGAACGACTCTGTACGCAATTTGGACGGAACACATCGAACCCGAACCCGACCCCGAGCCCGAGCCCGACCCCGAGCCCGAGCCCGAGCCCGACAATCCCTCGGGTCCCGAAGATCCTCAACCCGGTACGGGAACCGAGGAGAGCGATGATATAGCGGTTGCGCCCGACAGGTTGCCCGCCTTACCGTCGTTTATAGGCTGAAGATAAAATTGTATTTTTTCGTTTTTCACAGACGACTAAATAAAAATTAAAGAGGAGAAAAAAAAATGAAAAAACTCAGAAATTCGCTTTTGCTTGTCGTTGTTTTGCTGTTCGGAGTTTTTGGTATCTTTACCGCATGTAACGGCAACAAAGTTACCATTAATTTCGAGGTGAACGGCGGAGAGCAGATTGCAGCCGTGAGTGTGGAGAAAGACACCGAATATACTTTACCCACTCCCACAAGAAGCGGTTACAGCTTTGACGGATGGTTCACGACAAGTGACTGTTCCGGCGATCCTGTAGTCTCGATAGTAGCGAAAGAAGATTGTACCGTCTATGCAAAGTGGACTCAGCAATATACTTTGACTCTCGATGCGGGAAGCGGAAAGCTTTCTCAGACATCGTTGAGTTTGAAGGCGGGAGACAATCTTTACGAAGCGGTAAGAGACCTTGTTCCTTCGCCTGCAGACTCAGACCATAAGTTCGGCGCTTGGTTCAGGGGCAACACCGCATTGACCGAAGAGTCGGTCATGCCCGCCGAAGATCTTACCCTTACGGCAAGATATACCGTAAAATATGTAATTCACGTTAACGAGCAGAACCTCGAAGGCGAAGGATACACCGCAGTTTCCGACATAGAAGGTTATGATTATGCGGGAGTTACTCCTTCCGTTGAAAAGACGGGATTTACTCTCAATGCGGGCCATGACGGCACGGTGGCCGTAAAGGCGCTTTCCGATACCGCATCGCAGAACGTATTCACTCTTTTCTATGACAGAAATAACGTTCGTGTAACTTTCAACCCCAATTATCCCGAGAACGTTTCGGGAAACAGCCAAAGCGTAACAGAAAAGTTCGGTGCTTCCGTGGATTTTCCTCGTGATTTCGAGATCGACGGTTACGCGCTTATCGGTTGGAGCAAAGACAGAGCGGCAACCACGATAGATTACGAGTCCTCGTATATTTACGAATCTCTTTTCAATAAGGACGGAGTAAACGCGCCCGAATCGAGTTTTGTCATCGACAGCGACGTTGTAAACCTTTATGCGGTATGGGCAAAGGGTTATGTCGATTTGTTCGGCAGCAGCGACCTCATCTATTTCTTTGACAAGACCTCGAGCGATGTTTATCTTTATCGTCAGGGCACCTTCTTCAAGGGCGTTTGCACTAACGCAAACACGGGCGCTTTCAGATTTACGCCCACCGCAGACGTGCTTATCGAAGGCTTGCTTTACGAAGACACCTACTCCTTCTCCTATCGTGACGACAGCAGAAGAGAAATCTATTATTTCTATCCCGGAACGGGCAACACCGTAAGCAGAGACACAACTCTCGAGTTGGACGCATACAGCGGCATAAAGTATACCGCGTTTGATGAAAACGGCACTCCCGAGACTGCAAACGGTACATACAGAATAGACGAACAGGGCTATTGCATAGCATCTTTCGAAGTCGGCGGTCCCGAAGAAGTCTCGGGCAAAGAAAACGTTACGATGTTGCTCGGAACGATATCCGGCGGAACTCACGCCTTCATGATAAGAAACGACGATGAGTTCGCTATGGGAACGATAAATCGTTTCGTGGATCCCGACAGATATTACACGGGCGCATATCAGATCGTACTTAACGGTTTCGGAACGGCTTCTTTCAATACGGGTTCGCAGCAAGCGGCATTCCGTTACACTTTGGAAGGCGAAGTCTTGACGTTGTTCAACTCGGCGGGAAGTCCTTATCTCGTTGCTCACGTATTCAAGACGGAAACCATGTGGGGATATTATCTTTATTCCGAGACTTATGACGGAGTGTATACGATGGAGGACAAGTCCAACAGCGATACATTGACTTTGGACGGAATGTGCCAAGCCGTTTATAAGAAGGGCGATCAAGAGATCAAGGGATACTATATGTTGTATTCCACCACCCTCGGCGGCATATTGTGCGAAGTCACCGTTTCCGAAGATGAAACTTATTCGTTTATAATTCATAATAACACCGAAACCATCACAGGCGGAGACGGCGCCGAAGATCAGGTTAAGATAACCAGAGTATTCAAACCCTCGAACAGCACTTATGCGGAATATGCTTTGCAGGATTCGCAATACAGATGGAAAATACCTCTGCTTGTTCTCGACGAGGACAAAGTCGGCGAAGCATATCTTTACGGCTGGTCCGATTATGTAAATTCTCAGGGCGTATTCGCAAGATTCGCAACTTTGACTTATGAGATCATCAAAGAGACGAACACCGCGGTATTTACGGTAACGAAATTCGATGACTCTGCTATAAAGGCAGGTAAAGAAGCGGGCAAAGAAAACGCTTCCTTCGGCGGATTCGAACTCGATAATTGCGGATTCGACGTTTCTCAGCTCGAGAGTTTTGTTTGCGGACTTGTAGCAACCTCTAACGGTAACGCATTCGTTATCCATTCTTATAAGTTGAAGGATAGCGAGGACACCGCAATAGAGAAAAAGTACACCAACGAAAAAGAAGAAACTCTTACGCTCGTTGCGGGATTTGCTTTCTATGATTTCCAATCCGAGAACGAAGAAGGCGAGACAGTCAAGGCAAGATTGGTAGGTCAGTATCAAATCAATGAAACTACCCTCAGAATGACTGTTTCATACATTGTTCTCAACGGAGTTTTGGAGGCGCGCAGCGGTTACCTCTATTTCGAACTTGACGAAGAAAATTCCAAGTTCACGTATCTTGCCGAGTTGTATGGTATCTTGTACTCCATAACAAGCGACGGCGCTACGGACAGAACAAAATCTTTGAACTTCGACGGTAAGGGCGGCGTTGTTTATACCGACGGCGAAAACACTTACACGGGTACTTACAAACTTTCGGAAGAGACCTCGTACTTCGGTTCCAACTATTATACCTTTACCGAGAACGGAGAAGGCGGAAAGACTTTCAACTTTATGTTGTATTCCTCGAGCAGTTCTTCCTTCTTTGTAATATACGATGAAAACATGAGGGGCGTTTACAATTCCGAGGACGAAAAGACAACTCTTATTCTCGACGGATTCGCTTGGGCTAACTATACCAACGAGTTGGGAGAGGAATTCGAGAGCGTCTATTTATATGACCCTTCGACAAATTCGTTAAGAATAGTCGTAAACAATTCTTACCTTTACATCGATTTGAAGGACAACAAAACGTACACCGTAAGAGGTTACGAATATACGACAAATTGCTTGTGGTTCGATAACTGGACCGTTCATAACGATTACTACTTCGAACTTGACGGTTACGGCAAACTTATAGTTCACAGTTTGGAAGATGATTCGATAGTTGACACGGGCACTTATGACAAGTCCGAGGACGGAGATCACTTTGTATTCCACTTCAAAATCAACGGAGAAGAAAAGACCTTGTCGGGTACCTTGGGTGTATTGACTATAAGCAATCGGCAGTATGTCGCATTCCTTGTCGAGTATCCCGACAGAGAGGGTATGTATATCGATCCCACCGATTGGTCGGTACTTACTCTTGACGCTTACGGAAACGCAATCAAGACAGACAAACTCGGCAGATCCGTTGCGGGAAGATTCCAACTTATCACCGAGAGAATTCTTTACTTCTCTTCCGATAACGACAGCTGCATCTACTATCTTGACAAAGACAACAATATCGCTCAGCCTCAATCCTTCGAGAGTTACGCATACTACACCGAAAACCTCGAGACTCTTAACTTCCAGAAGGGCGGATATGTCTCGATCGAAGGCGAAGTTTGCTACTACATTGTAGACGAAGACGGCAACATCGTCATCTACAGAAAGGCGCAAGAAGGCGAGAGCAACAGAAACGAATACGGTTATGTCGAAGACAAAACTTTCGGTAAATTCGAAGAAACCAAACAATTCAACAACAAAACTTATTACAGAACCGACGGATACGGACTTACCTTTACGAGAGCGGAAGCAACCAAGAACGACTATCCCGTTACCGTAGGTTTCGAGGACGACAAAGAAACTCCTATTCGCAAGCCCATTACCAGCATTAACTTCTCGCCTATCGGCGACGGTTCCTTCACGGTAAACGGCTACTGCAAAGTAGAGGGCGACGACGTTACCAACTATCCTTGCGTAGTCGTAAGAAGAGAAGAAAACGGCGAACTCAAAGAGTTCTATATCTTGCTCCGAAGCGGCGGCTTGGCAAACTTCAGATTCGATATTACCGTAACTTACAAGGGCGACAGCGTAGGACAGGGCGTAAATAACTTCACCGTAGAAAGAGGCAGAATTATTACCGAGTATTCTTCTTACAATTACTACTATCTCAGACTCTTGTTGTCGGTATTCGGCGGAACAAGCGCGGCAAACTCCTTGCCTAACACCTTCGGCGTTGTCAGCACCGTTTCCGAGATCGAAAAAGACGGTAATGTTCTCGATCCCGTATTCAATGCCGAATTCGGAGAGGACACCCCGTTGTTCGACTATAACGGAAATCCTTTCACCTTTACCGATATAAGCGATTACGAGACGGTTTCCTCTCAGGGTCAGCAGATGATCACCGTTAACGTAAAAGGCGAAGACGAATATGATTACAGATTGCGTGTAGTCGTTTCGTATCAGCAAATGTTCGGTACTTACGTTTACCAGATCTACGCATTTACCCGCGTTCAAAGTTTCGACGTCTCAGTGGAAGGAAAGAATTATCGTATCGAGGTAGAGCGTTATATCTATACCGAGAACAACGCGGCTCCGGGCGCATTGCTCAACGTTGCGATCTACGAGAAGGGAGATGACGACACCGAAACTCTTATCGAACCCGAGATGGCTTATGTTGCTACCGACGGAACGATAAGATACATCGTAAGAACCTTTGACGAAGAGAGCGGCGATATCGTATCTTCCAAGTACTATATCATTACTTTGAAAGAACATATAAGCGAGACGGTTTCTCCCGAACCCAAGCCCGAGCCCGAACCCGAGCCCGAACCCGATGTAGATGCGGGCGATGACGAGGAAGGCGAGGAAGAGGAAGAAATTCCCGTAGTCGAGTATTACGAAAGCGCTTCCTTTACGATCGTTGATGTCAAGACTTATTACAACAAAGACGACAAGTCTATTTATGTCGATATTGACGAGTCTACCGATACTATCTACACCATGTTTATGGGTCGGTATTATTACATCGTTTCCGAGACGGTAAAGAACGAGGACGGAACTTATACCGTAACCGTAGGTCAGACCAAGTATACCGTATCGATTGACGGAGACAAGAACGTTACTATCACTCAGATCGATTCCGAAGACGAGCAGGAAGAGGAAGACGCATAATCTCCGACTTGCGACAAATTGTCTTTGAATTACGAATCAAGTAAATTATGAGCTTATGCCCTTTAGCGGCTTTGCTTCATTGACTCCCTTTTGCTTTACGCCAAAGGGAGTCCTTTTTTTTAAGGTCGGATTATTTATAATCCCCTCAGGCAGCGTGACGCTGCACCCATAGTCGCGAGTTACTTAATTACTAATTCAAAGTTGGTTTCCGCGTTCAAAGGTTGTGCGTAAAAAAATAAGGTCGGATTCATCTCCCGAAGGGGCCACCCTTAGCCAAGGCAGCGTGACATCGTCGCAACTGTCGCTTTGAGACTCTCTTTTTCGCTTTACTCAAAAGAGGAGTCTTTTATGCTCCGTTGCTCCTCTTTAACCGAAAAGATAAACTTTTCGGTTATATTACAAAAGGTTGGGATTTATTATAATCCCCCCAGACGGCTACGCCGCCAGCCCCCCTTAGCTGGCGCCAAGGGCGGCCAAGAGATAAGGTCGGATTTTTTTCCCGAAGGGGCCACCCTTAGCAAGGGTGGCTTTTAGTTTATCATTTGAAGTGCAACAGTAGTAAAAAAAAGAGACAACGCAGAAAAACTCTGGTATAA
>CANPVN010000016.1 GCA_947581755.1 uncultured Clostridia bacterium
CGTCGCGGAGGTTCGGAACCCCATCGCAAGGGTTCCGACGCCTTTTGGTTACTTTTCAGCGCATGAAAAGTAACATTTAACCCAGCCTTTCATAAGGCAACTTTTAATAAAACTTAATTAGTTTATTTCCAATTTCCAAATAAAAGGTTAAATTTATTTTACAATCCCTTCAGTCTGCTATTCGCAGACAGCTTCCCTTGCTAAGGGAAGCCCCTTCGGGGAGAGAAATCCGACCTTATTCCTTGGCTCCCTTTGGTGGCTTTGCCACTAAGGGGAGCTGTCACCGAAGGTGACTGAGGGGATTATAAATTAATTACAACCTTATTAAAAGGAGCAACGGAGCGAAAAAGAGAGTCTCAAAGCGACAGTTGCGACGCGTCTAAAGGGGGGGGATTACGTCGAGGCGAGGGTGACGGAAAGCTCGTACAATTTCTTTAATCGGTGCGCGAGGCCGCTTTTACTTATCCCCAAAATGCCCGCGAGTTCGGCGTAGGTGGAATCGGGAAATTTTATTCTTGCTCGGGCGGTGTCGGCGAGGGTTTTATCCTCTATTTTGTCGAGAATACCTTCGAGACGCGAGACGAGTTTCATCGAGGCAGACACGGTGCGTTCTATGTTGGCGAGGTCGCAATTTTCGCTGCGGTTTGCGATTTCGCGCATTTGGCGTTCCGCCGCGACGTTGTTGAGCGCGAGGACTGCTCCGCCCGCTCCCACCAGCGCGAGAAAATCCGAGACTCCTTCCATTGATTTGACATAGACGGCGGGCTTGTCGTTCTTTATTCTTATTCTCGGCGTAAGTCCCAACTCGAACAGCAGCGAAGAGAAGGAGTCCGCAAATTCGAGGTCTCCGAGTCGCATTTCGAGATGATACCCACCCTTTTTCGGCGCGTACACGGTGCCCGTCGCAAGGAAAACACCCTTGCAATAACTGTATTTACAGCACTCGTCGGCGATAATTTCCTCTTTTATTCCGCGTACTATGGCGGTATCCTCTCTGCCGATTATTCCCAACTCGAACAACAACTCCAAGGCTCCGTCGCTCACCGACAGCGTTTTCTTTTCTATTACGCAGCGTATCCCGTAAAGAGTGTACAACAACTTTTTGGCGGCGCGCAGCACTCTCGGATAACTCGAAAAGACCTCTGTCCGCACCTTGCCCTCGGAGATTATCACCGAACCCGAAGAATGTACGAGAGCCGATAAAAAGGCTCTCGCGCAACAAGGCTTGTCGTTGGGGACGGAAACTTCGTCCTTCGCCATCATCGTTATGTTCTTTTCCATTCGCTTCCTCTCCTTACGCTCTTCTTATTCTTCCGCCGCGAAAGACGGGCAGTTTTTCGAGATTCGCCACCCTCTCGTAAGGAATGTCAAGGCGGCGTATAAGCGACTCGGCGACGGCAAAGTCTCCGACTTTATCGGCGGAATGCGCATCCGACGAGGCAATAAACATCGCTTCTGTGTCGAGAACTTTCATCACATCGTCGTCCGAAAGCATTCTTTTCCTATTCAACTCCAAATAAGTCCCGAAGTGCGCGCACGCCTTGGCGACTTCCGTTATATCCACGGGGAAATCCGCTGCGGGATGAGAAATTATATCTATAGGATAGCGCTCGATTGCCTTTACGAGAGCCTCGGTATTGCGCACGGCGCGCTTCTTCTTCCCGATATGAGTATACACCGACAAAAGATTGGGCAAAGAAAACCTTAAAAATCCACCCGAGACGAATCTGTGATACCCGACAATCAGCAAGTCGAGATTGTTGATTTCGTCAAGACGAATGTCAATATCGCCGTCATAACTCATAAGATTGGCTTCTATCCCCAAAAACACCTTGACGTCGCCGACGTATTGAGTCGTTTGAGCGCGCATAACGGGAATATCCTCGCGCTTTACCGCATACAGCGAATGAGAAAAGCCGTGGTCCGTGACGGCAATTTCTTTGAGTCCTCTCTTTTCGGCGCAAAGTATGCTTTCGCTTATCGGACTTTTGCCGTGGCTGAAAGGCGAATGTGTATGATAATCTCCCAAAAATCGCATTTTTCCTCACCCCATCCGAGTTTTTTACAAAATATCTCCTATCGACTCGAACTCGTTTTCGAGTTTTATTCCGAATTCTCCGAACACCGCGGATCTTATTATCTCGACAAGAGTAAGAAAGTCCTTGGGCTTCGCTCCGCCTGTGTTGAGAATAAAATTGGCATGTTTTTCGGAAACCGAAAGTCCCTTGTACTCCTTGCCTCCGAAACCGCATTTCTCGATGTAGTAACCCGCGCTCTTCAAGCCGAATCCCGAAGGGTTCTTAAAGACGCTCCCCAAAGAATGTCCCTTGGGCTGAGCCGCGAATCGCCGCGCGGTGAGTTCTCGCATTATCCGCTCCGACTCCTCGCGAGGTCTGTAATTCAACACAAACTCCGCCCTCAATACGGGCTTGTCGCAGCCCTTCCTGTAAGCGAATTTTATCTCGCTCTTGGGTACGCGAACCTCTCGTCCGTCCTCGAAAATATACAGAGCCGTCAATTTGTCCGCAAAACTTCCGCCGAACGCCGACGCGTTCATTTTTGCCGCTCCGCCCAGGCTGCCCGGAATACCGCACGCCCACTCAAGCCCGCCCAAATTCCGCGACGCCGCAAAACGCGAAAGCGCAATAAGCCCCACTCCGCTCTCCGCGAGGACTGTGTTGCCCTCGACGGAAACTTCCGAAGTTCGATTAAGAACCACTATCCCGTCAACATCACCGCAAAGGACATTACTGCCCTTGCCCAAAAGAGTCGCGCCGTTACAAAGCGCGCGTTTCAAGCCCTCCGTCGTAAACGCTTCCGCAAGACATTCCGCCACGCCGCCCACCTTCAAAGAGGTAAAAGGCGCAAGCCCCGCTCTGCCTATAACTTTCAGGTCTCCGCTCATATAATACTCCATTCGCCGTTTTTTTTCAAGCGTTTCGCGCTTCTTTCTTCTTTATATGCGAATAGAGAGATTTTTGTTTATATTACAAATTGGCTGTTGTAGAGTTCGGCATAGAAGCCGTTTTTTGCAAGGAGTTCGGTATGTGTGCCTTGTTCCACTATATCTCCGTCGCACATTACGAGAATAATATCGGCATTGCGAATGGTGGACAGTCTGTGCGCTATGACGAAGGAAGTTCTGTCCTCGGTGAGTTTATCCATGGCGCGTTGTATGATGAGTTCCGTTCTCGTATCCACCGAAGAAGTCGCCTCGTCGAGAATAAGCAGCGGCGCGTCTTTAATCATTGCCCGCGCTATCGTCAGTTGTTGTTTTTGTCCTTCGGAAAGATTGAGACTGTCGGACAACGGAGTATCGTATCTTTTCGGTAAAGTGTCTATAAAATGTTTGAGTCCCACGGCTTCGCAAATCTCGTCGAGTTTTTCGTCGCTCGGCGCGGCTTGGTTAAAGACAAGGTTTTGGCGTATCGTGCCTTCGAACAGCCAAGTATCTTGCAGAATCATATCGAACAAGGCGTGGACGTCCTCGCGTTTCATGTTCTTTGTCGAGATACCGTCGATACGTATGTCGCCTTCGCAATCGTAAAAGCGCATGAGCAGATTGACTACGGTAGTTTTGCCCGCTCCCGTGGGACCTACTATCGCCACCTTTTGTCCCGCCTCGAGCGTCGCGGAAAAGTCGTTTATAATAATTCTGTCGGGGAGATAGCCGAAGTGTACCGAATCGAACTCGACTTTCCCCTTGACATTGCAGGGCTTGGGGAGTTTGTTCTCTTCCTTCTCCATTTCCTCTACGTCAACGAACTCGAAAACTCTCCTCGACGCGGCGGAGGCTTGTTGCAGCGAAGTCATGGATTGCGCAAACGAAGTCAGCGGTTGCGAAAACAATCGGGCATACAGAATAAACGCCGAGATAGTGCCTAACGTCACCGCAGAGTTGCCGTTTACTATGAACGCAACTCCCACTACGAATATCAGCACATAGGAAAAGTTGCCCACAAAGTTCATTATCGGCATCATCATGCCCGAAAGAAATTGAGATTTTGCGTTATCGGTGTACAAATCCGAGTTTGTCTTGTCGAACTTACGCGTCTCGAAGGATTTGCCGTTGTAGGACGTGACTACGTTATGATTTGTGTACACTTCTTCTATCTGCCCGTTCATGACGCCCAAGTCGGCTTGCTTGCGGTTGAAATACTTTTGAGACTTGGAAAGAATCAACCCCATAAACAAAAATCCCAAGACAGACGCGCCTATCGTCACGAGCGAGAGGATCCAATCCGTCTCGAACATTTTGAACACTACGCCTATGAACAGCGCGAGCGCCGCCATAAGGTTAGCCGTGCCCGAACTCAACGTTTGACTTATTATATCCACGTCGTTGGTGACTCGGGACAAGAGGTCTCCCTTCGTCGCCGAATCGAAATATCCGAGAGGCACTCTGTTTATCTTTTTGTTTATCTCGGAACGCAGTCTGTTTGCCGCGCCTTGAGTCACCGTCGCCATGATAAATTGCCCCGCATAGCCCAAAAACGCGCCTATAACGTATATTATTATCAACGTGATACAACTGTCTAAGAAAGCCGTTATGTCTACGCCCGCGGGATTTGTTATGCCCGAAGTCAGAATATCGGTGAGTTCCTTTATCCTTTCGGGACCTATTATCGTGCAAATTGCGCTTCCCACCGCGAAAACCACGGCGACGATAATGAAAAACAAATATTTTTTGCAGAATATCGCAAGTCTGCCGAGAGACTTGTAATCCATCTTTTCCTTGCTTGCCGTTCTTTTGATATGTCCGCGCATAATCACAATTCCTCCTTATCGAGTTGAGAAAGCGCGATTTCCCTGTATACCGCGCAAGAACGCATAAGTTCGTCGTGTTTCCCCAGCCCTGCGATTTTTCCGTCCTCGAGTACGAGAATTTTGTCGGCATTGCGAATCGTGCCTATGCGTTGCGCCACGATTATTATCGTCGTTCCCGCAAGTTTTTCTTTTATCTCTCTTCTGACGAGCATATCCGTCTTGTAGTCGAGCGCAGAAAAAGTATCGTCGAAGATGATAACTTCGGAGTCCTTGAACACCGCCCTCGCTATGGAAAGACGCTGTTTCTGTCCGCCCGAAAAGTTGGTTCCGCCCTGAGAAACCTCGGCATGTATCCCCTTTTCGAGCGCGGAGACAAATTCCGCTTGCGCAATCGAGAGAGCGCGGGCAATGCGCGGGTCGTCGTCCGCAATTTCTTCCTCACAGCCGTAAACGACATTGGACTTTATCTCCCCCTTGAAAAGCGTCGCCTTCTGCGGCGCAACGGAAATGCGGCGATTGAGTGTTTCTCGTCTGTATTCCTTTATGTTTACGCCGTCGAGTAAAATCTCTCCCTCGTCAACGTCGTAAAATCGGGGTATGAGATTTACAAGCGTACTTTTGCCCGAACCCGTCGCGCCTATTATTGCGAAAGTCTCGCCCGAAGCAATCGAGAAGGAAATGTTTTCTATACAAGCCTTGCCGTCGCCGTAACCGAAAGAGACGTTGCGAAATTCTATCTCTCCGTGTTTGTCGGGCTTTCCGTCGGCAACGGGGTCGGAGTCGGGATAGGTTATCGAAGGCTCGGCGTCGAGCACCTCGTTGATACGTTTCGCCGACACCAAAGACCTCGGCAAGAACACGAAAATCGCAATCAACATCATGAAAGAACCCACTACTTGCAACGAGTATTGAGAAAACGCCATCATGTCTCCCATGAGTTGCGCCCTCTGCATCACTGTTTCTATGGGGTTTGTCGCCGCTATGTCGTTCATAAGTACCGCCGCTATCCAATAAATGGCAAGAGAAAGCCCGCTCATGCACAGCGTCATAACGGGCATCAGAAAGCCCATTGTACGCGCCGTAAACAAATTGTTCTTCGTGACGGCGGTATTCACCTCTTCGAACTTGCTTTCGCGATACGCCTCGGCATTGTAAGCGCGAATCACTCTGACTCCGCCGATATTCTCTCTCGTAACGTCGTTGAGATTATCGGTAAGTTTCTGTATCTTCCTGAACTTGGGATAACAAAGTCCCACGATGAGCGCAAGCATAACGACTATCGCCGCGACGGTTATCGCAACCGCAGCGGTCCACTTTACATTGGTCGTCGAAATCTTGCATATAGCCCACACCGCCATGACGGGCGCGCGAATAGCCATCTGCAATCCCATCGCTATCAACATCTGCATCTGAACAACGTCGTTTGTCGTTCTTGTTATGAGACTCGGAGTCGAAAACCTGTTTATCTCGGCATTGCCGAAGTTCGTTATCTTGTCGAACAGCGCGGAACGCAAAGTCTTTGCAAATCCCGCCGCCACGCGCGAGACGAAAAAACCGCAGATTACCGAGGCTATCATACTGCCCGCCGCGCACGCAAGCATAAGTCCGCCGTTGCGCCATATCTCACTCATTTGTATCGATTGCGCGGAAACCGCGGCTGTCAACTCGGCAGTGTATTCGGGCATGGTTATCTCGAGATACACCTGAAGTACAATGAGAGCAACGCTCAATACTATGTAAACCCAATCTTTCTTCTTTAAGTAGCGGAATATTTTAACCATAAATTCTCCTTTTTAAGGCTCGTAAATATATTGTTGAGCAACTATGGTTATGCTCTTCACCGCGCCCGCCGCATAGTTTCGGGAAAACCCGAACATTCCGCTCGAGGAAAGCACGTCTCGGTACTCTATTACCACGGTATCGCCCGCTTTGACCGCCGCTATCGCCTTGTTCGCCTCTTCCGTCGAAGAGTAAGAACCTTTTTCGGAACGCGTGAGGTCGGTCTTTACTCCGTTGACGGTAACGGAGTTTATCACCTTGACGCTTTCTCCCCACTCCGCGTATAACGGGCTGTCGCTGTTTGCCGCCTCGGCTACCGTAAAGTTCGCGCGCGCCGAAAGCGAAGAACTTGTATACAGAGTCGCGCTCGAAAAAGTAATGTCCATTCTCGCGTCGCCCTCGATATATCCGTACTCCGTGACCGCGCCGTTCTCTTCTCGGTGAGTCTCGATGAGTTTAAGAGCCGCCTCTTTTGCGTCGTTGGCGGGTATCGCAAAGTTCAACCCCTCGACGTGTCTGTCGTTGTAAGAGTCGAATCCCGAATTGATTATGCCCACAAGATTTCCGTAGCCGTCAAACAGCCCGCCGCCCGAGTTGCCCCCGTTTATGGACGCGTCGGTCTGCATAAGAGTCATTGTCCCTATGCCCTCTACATTGACTTCTCGTTTCGTCGCCGAGATTATGCCGTGAGTCACAGTACCGCCGAGTATCCCCAAAGGATTTCCTATCGCATAAACTTCCGTCCCCACCTTTACCTTGTCGCTGTCATCGACAAAGGAAGCAACGCAAAACTCCGTACCCTTGGGCGGGCGAATGGACAATACCGCTATGTCTCGCTTCAAGGAACTTCCCACAAGTACGGCTTGGTATGCCGTCGTGCTCTCTCCCTCATCGGAAATGGACAACACGTCTACGGTAAAAGACTTGCCGCCGCTTATAACGTGATGATTTGTCACTATGAAATATTGATCGTATTCCTCGGTATCGACCTCGGCTCCCTTGCCTATTATTACGCCGCTTCCCGCGCTCGAGGACGACTCTCCGAGACTGAAAACATCTACGACCGAAGCGCGCATCTCATCGGTAATTCCCGTCGCAGTCGGCTCGATATACGCCCTTTCCGTCATCATCACCGAATAACTTCTGTTCTCTACGTTCCTCGGCGGCAACACGCACCCCGTCATGCACACCATAAATGCAACAACAAGCGCCGTTACCGCTGTCTTTATGTACCTTTTCATAGCCGTTCCCCCCTTCTTTGTTTTATTTGCACAATCTCTTTGCGTTGGAATTTATTATCCCTATGCAATACTCGAATGTCTTAAGTTGCTCGGCGTCGATTCCCTCGAGAAGTTCTCTCCACAAGCCCTCGATTCGCCGCATAGACTCCTCGGCTATGCGCTTGGCATTGTCGGTAAGCGTCAGACTTACCCGCCTTCGGTCTCCGTCTACACCCGCTCGCTCCAAATATCCCCTCTTGACAAGATTGTCTATGTGTATGGATATCGTGTTTTTCTTGAGATTGCGTCCGCGCCATATATCCGTCGCCGTGGATACCCCTTCGTTCAAATACAAAAACGCCAATATTTCCACCTCTGTAGCGGGCAAACCGAACTCCTTGCCCACCTCTTCGTTCACCTTGTGCTTAAGCCAAAACGCACTGCGCACAAACTCCGAATATTTGTTCTTTTGTTCCATAACTATCCCTCTCCGAAAATAAATTCAAAATCGAACGGTTCCGTTTTGAACTATTATACTCATATTCGGTTTACTTGTCAACAAAAAAAAGACAGCGTGGCAGCGTGACGCTGCACCCATGGTCGCGAGTTGCTTAGTTCCTAATTAAAAAGAAATTTCCGCGAGCAGAGATTGTGCTAATATCTAATAAATAATGCCCTTGACTGCGTCGCAATGCCTACTCGTATATTGTTTTTTGTTTTGCGGCAAAAGGCTCCCTTTGGGGTAAAAAGGGAGTCTTTGAAAAGTGTTATAAAGGGCAAAGGGAATATTTTTATTTACGCATTATTTTATTGCCGCTTTCCCAGGCTTTACCGACGCGTTTGCCGATGGCGTAATAGCCGCCCTTGAACTGGTCGAAGATAAATCCGTTGAGTTTTACGGGGTCTACGGTACCCTGCTCGTCAAGGATGTGTTCCTCGGCGAGTACATTGACTATCTCGCCCATGACGCGGAAGCCCGTGACGGGGTGGTGTTGGATATCGATGACTTTACATTCGAGGGTAAGCGGGAAGTCCTCTATGATAGGCGCGTCCACACGCGAACTTTGTTTTGCTCTCAAACCGCTGCGTTCGAACTTATCGGGCATGGTATTTGCCGACGCGATGCCGAAGAAATCCGCCTCTTCGAGATGTTTTATATCGGCGATACTCACGGTAAACGCCTGTCTTTTTACGATATTCTTGCTTGTCATGTGTTCCTCGTCGAGGTTGAGAGCGATGACGTTCTCGGCGCAGAGACCGCCCCAAGCCATATTCATGACGTCTACGGTGCCGTTATCGTTATAGGTAGCGATCATAAGCACAGGCATGGGGAACACATAAGGCTTTACGCCCAAATCTTTTAACATTGATACAATCCTCCGTGTTTATAAAAATTATTTTTTTGGTTATTTTCGCCTCTTTTTTTTCGCGGAGAGGGGAACCGCCGCCAACTCGGGTAAAATTATTATTACCGCAAAATCAACTGTTATAAGGATAATTACCGTTTTTTTCCAACTGTGACGAGATCTTACCGTCGTTATCGTTTTGTCGTTGACGACGACGGAAGCGATTCCGTTCTCGATTTTCACGGAAATAAGCACGCTGCCCACGATGTCCGTTCTCAAGATATTGTCCTCTTTTACGCCCATATCGGCAAGGCGAGCGAGGACTTCGGGTTTGGGGTGTCCGTAACTGTTACCCGCGCCGCAACTTATGACGGCAACGAGGGAAGCGCACGAGTCGGGTGTGGTAAGCGTATCGAGATACTCTCGGGAACTGCTTGTATCGGAGCCGTGATGTCCGAGTTTTATGACGTCTACGGTGAAATTCTCGTCGAAGCGAGAGAACTTGCCCTGCCCTTTTTTCGCGAGGTCTACAAATTCCGCTTCGTTCTCCTTCTCGGCGTCGCCCGAAAAGACGATTCGCTTGCCCGCATACTCGAGAATCATTATCGGCGAGTAGTCGTTCCAATCCTTGTAACTGTCCTTTGTGGGAGTAAAGAAATTTATCTCGTAATAGCCCGCGTCGCCCTGTTGCAGTCCCTCGGGGCGTATCACGTTGCAAGTATCGTCGTCGGCGTCGGTCACGACTACCGAGTCGCTGTTCTTGTACGCCGCGTCTATGACTTCCTTATAGACTTTTGTGTTCTTGGAGGAATATTCGCCGTTGAGTTGCTCCTTCCCGGGGTCGTCGAAGCCCGAATAACTTGCAAGCACATTGGGGCGATAAAAGACTTCTACGGGATAGCGGCTTATCACGTCGTCGAGACTGCCGCAATGGTCGGCGTCGCTGTGCGTCAATATCGCAAAGTCGAAACCGCCGTCCTGCCCCTCGAAGATATTGGAGTCTATGTAGTCGATAAGTCCCGCCGCCGCGTCAACGTCTCCGCCGTCTATAATCATTTTTCTGTCGTCGGGCAACTCTATTACGCACGAATCCGCCTGCCCCACGTCTATGAAATGTACTCTCAGCTCTTTCGCATTCGGCAGAGGTATCGCGGAGTCCTCTTTCCATCCCAGCGCGCTTTCTATTCTGTCGGTGAAGAACAGAGAACCCGCAAGCAACAGCGCGATGACGATAGCTATGATCAGCCGAAGCAACAAATGTCTTTTTCTTTGAGATTTGCTCACTGTAAATTCTTCCTTCCGCGCTTTTTATCGGGTTCGACAGTCACTTCCTCGGTGGTGTAGAACAGACTCTTTACTTCCTCGATATGTTTTTTGGCTTCGTCGTAGCCGTTTTGGATCATCTCTTCGTAGCCGTCCTTTTTGGTGGGTCTGAACTTTTTGAGGTCGGGATTTATGATTATATCGGAATGTCTGAGTCCCTCGCGAGCCAAAGCCGCGCTCATTATTCCGTAAGAAGTTTTCAGAACGTCTATCGTGCCCGTCTCTGCGGAGCCTTCGCCTCGGGTGGAGTTGATGTCTACGCTTACGACTTTATCTGCGCCCAAAAGCCGACACACATCGGCGGGAACGGTGTTGAGAATACCGCCGTCCACGAGGTGCATATCTCCCACTATGTAGGGCTTGAAAAATATCGGCACACAGCAAGAAGCCGAGACTGCGTCGGAGACTTTTCCCTTGTCCAAAATCACCTGTTTCGCCGTCACGAGATCCACCGCAACCGCCGCAAAGGGCTTTCTCAGTTGCTCTATGTCGATATCGCCTATTATCCCCGCGACTGTCTTACCGATAGGAGCGGCGTCTTTGGCTCTGAAAAATACTCCCTTTCGGATGTCGTCGGGGTCGAGGTCGTGAGAATGAGCGATAATAGCGTCGATACTCATGCCCGAACAATACAGCGCGCCGACAAGACTGCCCGCGCTTGTGCCCACGCACATATCGAATTCTATGCCCGCCTCGGCAAACGCCTTCAAGACGCCGACGTGCCCGAAACCTCTCGCGCCGCCTCCGCCGAGGCACAAAGCCACTTTGTTCCTCTTTTGAAGAGTCCGCGTTTCGGGGGCGTTGCGTTGTTGTTTCCTTTTTCTGAAAAAATCTATGATTCCCATTTTTATTTTATCGCTTCCACGGTAACTTTTATTACTGCGGACACTTCGGGATAGAGTTTGACGGTGACATTATGAGAGCCGACCGTCTTGATGGGTTCGCTTAAGACTATCTTTTTCTTGTCCACTTCGACGCCGCGATTTGCCAACGCCTCGGAGATCGTGAGAGTGGTGAGCGCGCCGAAGATCTTGCCGTTCTCGCTCACTTTAAGCGGAATAACCACCTCTGTTCCGTCGAGAGCTTTCTTCAATTCGACAGCGGCGGCTTTTTCTTGCGCCTTTCGTCTTTCGGCGGCTTCGGCAGCCACCTTATGGCTGTTGAGGTTGACCGAAGTTGCCTCTACCGCGAGTTTTTGTTTTATCAAAAAATTCTTGGCATAGCCGTCCGAGACTTCTATTATGTCTCCCTTCTTGCCCTGTCCTTTGACGTCCTTTTGTAAAATAACTTTCATACAGAGTCACTGCCTCCTTTCCTGTGACTATTTTACTGTAAATCCCTTTTTTTGTCAAGGCTTTATCCAATCGAAAGAATATTTCCCGACCTTTTAATCAATAATATTATTGACAAATTTTTTTAAGGAGATTTTGCTATGAAAGATTTGAAGTGCGGTCTTAAGAGTTGTACTCACAACAAAGGCTACTGCTGCTGCGCCCGAGAAATTTCGGTATCGGGACAGACAGATTGCCTTACCTTCGAAGAGGACGAAAACAAGAAAAACAAAAGTATGTTCGAGGCGGGAAGCGACTTCGTAAAAGCCAACTACAGCGTGGATACCACCGTCGCTTGCGCCGCCAAATGTATTTTTCAAAAGGACGGCAGATGTATCAGTAACGGAATAACGGTAATGAGTAACGACGACGCTCCCGCCGCCTGCCTCACCTTTATAAAAGAATAACCGTCACGATTTTTCGCATTGCAAAAGAAAACCGACTCTCTTTTCGAAAGTCGGTTTTTTTGTGTTTTTTTTAAGTCACAAAGGACTATCGCTTGTTGTTATTCTTCGGAGTAGTCGAATATAAGTTGCGCGTCGCAATTCTGAGCCTTCCATTCCGTTCCGACTATCGCAAGTTGCAAATAAAGAGATAAATCTGCCGAGAGCGGGATCATAGTAACGACTTTGCAGATAGTAAAGATTAAATTCGCTGTCCCAATAATATCCGCGATAACGGATAGGATTTATATTTCCGATATTTATTACATCTGTGCCGATTTCTACTCCGTAAGCATTGAAAACCTTATGATTGCCCCAAGCGTCGTAAACATATCGGCATTGCAGATTACCGAAATTATCGTATTGGTTATCATTTCAAGACTTTACTTATCCGTTGCTTATTTAAACCTAATCCTGTTTATGATAAAAACTATTATAGCAAGGACGCAAAGGAAAATTAGCGCTAAAAAAATTAGTGTCAATACTCCAACAGTGATATTTTTTCCAGTCATCCCATCAGGGTTATCACCAAATGCACCGGCAATAACCATTAGCATACAGTATAAACAATATTTAATAAATTCCCACATTCATATCATCTCCTGAAATCGTTACGAATCGATTTTACAAAGAGGTTCTTGTTTACTTGAATTTGGGACGATTTGCCCACAAAAGAATGAGCCTCACCAGAAAACAAATGCCGAAAACCCCCGCCATTATCCTATAGCCCCATTGTGCTTCTATCGAGGCGGGAATCACGCTCCACCAAATTCCCGAGGCGCTCCATAAACACAGAGATATATTGACAAGAAAGGTAAATATGACAATAGAAGGTTTTATCGCTCCGTTCAACCCGATAAGAAATAATTTTTTGATCCAACAATTGGAGAAAAAAGGATAATTTTCTCTATGCTTTAACGGCACTTGGCTATAAATATATAGAAAAAAGATACCAACAAACATAAGCCATACGGCGAAAATAAACAAGTTACCCAACAAAATATCCAACCAATCCATTTTCACTCCTCAATCAAGGTAATCCTTCAACACCTGTGCATAATGTGAGATAATGTTGGCAATTGCAGAGATCGCTCCGGATACCACAGAACTCTTTATTATTGGTTTAATAAATTCCCACATTTATGTCACGCCTAAAAATCATTAGAAATCGATTTTATAATGTCGCCCACCATTGCCGCCGAATTTACCTATGTCGTTTCATCATAACGACCTATACGAAACAAGCATTTCTTTTTATAATAGTAAGCGCCTACACTAAAACGAACTTCTTCCTTCGGATATTTTTTTATATAAAAAAAGTATTTTGTTACTACAAATTTATCTCCGACAATCGCTATACTTCGCGAGTCATAACAAACAAATATTAGTAATAAAATTTGCAAAACGAGTAGACCTGCAGCGAATCCAGAAATTGTACTACTATGTTTTATAAAAAATACATAACTGCCGCGAACAACCAAATAAATGACAATTGCCAAAAACGCAAGAATGTACGGTCTGTCTTGTGTACGAGTCTCCGATATTCCCTCTTTTCTCCTCTTGTGCCGTACGCAAGATATATATATTTCGCAGATTATGCAAAAAGCAAATAGTATATAAGATAGTATAATTACAAATAAATTCATATATCAAACCACTCCTCAATCGCAGATATTAATACATTAATCATTGGAAGTATTCCTGCTTTAAGAATTCCCTTCACCAACCTTTTAGTTATTATGGCTTTGATTGTCGCCGTTTCTACTTGTATTGTTTTGCCGATCATCATTTGCAAGAATTTATTATTTGTCTTTTGTCCAAAAATTTGTTTTGAGAGATCGCCGGCTATACCTGCCGCATCTTTTGCCCCTGCACCACTAAAATAGAATGATAAGCCTCCAACAATCGTTGAAATACCTATATCTATCCATGTATTATAATCGGAAAAACTTTTACCGTCGAACATGCTATCAAATGCACCTTGAGCGAATCCAAGTCCTGCGCCTACTAATCCCATTTCGATTGCGGTGAGCCCCGTTGCCGTCAACATTCCGCCGACTCCGCCGATAAGACTATCGACGATAACCTTACCGACATTGACGTTTTCCCAGCCTTTTTCCGAGACTTCATTGATAAGACTTGTCACTCCACCCACAAGGGCTCCGACAAGAAAGCCTATAAGTAATAACGTAAGGCTTTTTCCTTCAGGATCGACATAGGCTATCGGATTATTGCCGCAATAGGCATAAAGGTTTAAACCTACTACGCTTTTGGGTTCGAGATAACCTACGTCATCGGAAGAGATAAATCTGCCGAGAGCGGGATCATAGTAACGACTTTGCAGATAGTAAAGATTAAATTCGCTGTCCCAATAATATCCGCGATAACGGATAGGATTTATATTTCCGATATTTATTACATCTGTGCCGATTTCTACTCCGTAAGCATTGAAAACCTTATGATTGCCCCAAGCGTCGTAAACATATCGGCATTGCAGATTACCGAAATTATCGTATTGGTTATCATTTCAAGACTTTACTTATCCGTTGCTTATTTAAACCTAATCCTGTTTATGATAAAAACTATTATAGCAAGGACGCAAAGGAAAATTACCGCTAAAAAAATTAGTGTCAATACTCCAACAGTGATATTTTTTCCAGTCATCCCATCAGGGTTATTACCAAATGCACCGGCAATAACCATTAGCATACAGTTTAAACAATATTTAATAAATCCCCACACTTATATCATCTCCTAAAATCGTTAAAAATCGCTCCCGCAATCCCGCCAAAAAATCTAATAATACCAGTTTTAACCGCGGGCTTTTCCCATAGCCATGAAGCAATATCACCCAAAGTCATTATAATTTGAGGATTTCTCGGGATGCGAGATAGTAACTTTTTCGCACCATAACCAGTCCCATAACCAACACCTTGAGTTACGCTTGAGAGGAATAATGATGTCCCAAACGAAATCATTGTTTCAATTGAATTTTTCCCTTCATTCCAACTATTTAAAAGTGATGTTGTTCCAGCTATAGCAAGTTTTCCGGCAAAAGCCCCCCAACTCCAGGCTCCAGCAGCAGCTCCTCCTGTCATTCCTACAACTAAACCATATGCGGTACCAGATAATGTAGATATCGCTAATTCCGTCCAATCAAATTTACCACCATCATGAAGTTGATCAGCTATGTTGATCCCAGCAGAAACAAGTCCGCCGGTTAACATAGCCGCTCCTACCGTAGCAGCTCCAGCTCCTGCCGCTCCACAAGTCAAAATAGTAGCTACAACTAAACCTGCAACTGCCAACCCTCCAATCAGCCATTTAACCCATGTTGGCATAGTTCCATCTGGGTCAATCCCCATCACGGGATTATTGCCGCAATAGGCATAAAGGTTTAAACCTACTACGCTTTTGGGTTCGAGATAACCTACGTCATCGGAAGAGATAAATCTGCCGAGAGCGGGATCATAGTAACGACTTTGCAGATAGTAAAGATTAAATTCGCTGTCCCAATAATATCCGCGATAACGGATAGGATTTATATTTCCGATATTTATTACATCTGTGCCGATTTCTACTCCGTAAGCATTGAAAACCTTATGATTGCCCCAAGCGTCGTAAACATATCGGCATTGCAGATTACCGAAATTATCGTAGATTGCAATAATATCTCCGAAAATATTTTTGCGGAAATAATACTCGCTGCCGTTATAGTTCATTCCGCATACGCCGCTTTCGTCATAGTAATAATATATGCGATGATGAGTACCGTCCTTTACCCAAGTTTCCAAAATAAGATTCTTGTTGTTCCAATAATAAGTTTTCGCTCCTTTTTTGACGCGTAAATCGTTATAGTCATAATCCAAAGCGATACCGTCTATGCTTGTTGCCTTTCTGCCGCACCAAGTCATGACTTTACCGAGATAATTCAAAGGATTTCCAAGCGCGTCATAGGTAATGGTTCGGTTGTTATAACGCTTTAGTTGATCCTTCCAAGCGGCGTTCTGCCCGCACCCCGAAGTTATGGTCGTATAGTCATAGTTATCCGTCACAACGGGAGAAGTTTCGACGTTTCCGTTCGTAATAAAGTACGTTTCCTTTTTTGTTATATTTCCGCCGTTGTCATAAACGAACCTATAAGAGCGGAATAATTCATAATTATCCTCTCGAATAAGCCTTCCGTATCGGTCATAAAAATACTCGTTCCGTACTTTCGAATCCAAAAGTATCTTTTTGATGTTTCCGTTGCTGTAATATTCGTAACCGTATTCCTCGCTTGCGCTCCCGTTGTAATGTTTTTCCGAAGTGATGAGAGAGCCTTCGCAATTGGCTCCGAGAACATTATAAGAATATGTTGTCTTGTAATTTTTTGCGCCGTTTGCCGAGTTGTACGTTGTTGTTTTGGAGTTCAGTCGATACATGTCGTCATAATCATAAACATTGTTTGCGCCATGATAACTGCGCTCCGTTTTTATCAAACATCCGTTTCCGTCGGTAGTCGTTACGCATTTCTCAAAAGGAGTTTCGCCATCGTCTATGAAATAACCTACCGTTGTTATATTGCCCGTTCGGTTTGCGGCATATCCCACAACTTTTAAGATATCTTTTTCATCGGAAAAGCGAACGGCATTTTCTCCTGTAATTCCTCGCTTATTGACTTGTTTGCTTGTATATGTCAAGCCGTCGGAGTGAGAGACGGTAATCAAATCTTCGGCATTGTCGCTATATTCGATGCTATAAGTATCCTTGTTGTTTTCGCTTGCCGCTGTTATTCTGTCTTTTGTGTCATATTTATAAGAAAGCTTATAATCGTTGGCATAAGTTATTTCATTGAGATGCTTATAATCATAAATCATAGTCGCAAGCGCAACATCACCTATTTTTATCGCTTTTAAATTATTGTACGTATCATATTCAAATAAAATCTCGGCATTATAATCGGGTGCGGTATAATTAAACTTTGTATTGTGCAAATTTCCGTTTGTAAGATAATCATAACCGTTTTGCAGATTTTCCAAGTATAACGTTTTTATCATATCACTATTCGGAAAGCGTTCTTCTTTTTGTTGCATTGAGGGGCTGTTCTCCTCTCCCACAACAACCGTTTCGGAAGTATCTTTTCCGTAAGTATATTTTGTTACAATATTGTTTTCGTCTATCAAAGTTTTCAATATATAATTATCGTTATAAATATTCTGCTGTTTTTTATAAAGAGTATTCGATAATCCATATTCTTTTTCCGATGTCAACAAACCTTTGTCGTAAGTATTGACGACTTTGTTCTTTTGCGTATTATCGTTTTTCAAAGTCTTTTGCTGAAGAAGTTGATGCTCCGAATTGTATTCGTATGTCGTTGTCTCGATTGCGTCATCTACGGGGTTATAACGATATGATGTGGAAATATTGCCGAATGAATCATAAGTATTTGCAATATCGTCGGGCGTTTCATAAGGCATTTTTGTCAAATGAACATCGTCGATATAAACAACGCCGCTGTTTCCGCAAGAGATTCCAACGGTAATTTCATCCCCTATCTTCCTTTTTCCCAAACATAAAGCGGTAAATTGCCATTTTTCGCTAAGTTTTGCGTCAAGTTTATGCTGCATTACTATCTGCTGTTCGGAGCCTCCCTCTTTTATATGTATTGTTATGCAAAAATCCGAACCGTTCACACCTTTCAATGCCCACAAAGAAAGATATAATGTAGTATTGTTCTCCATATTATCGGAAGTAAGACTATATGTCTTGCTCAATTCATTACCGAAAATACTGCGTTCGCCTTCGATTGCAATTTCACTTGTCGAGTCCTCACAAGACCAATCGCAGCAGTCGTTTTCAAAGTCATCATGGAATACATCCAAAGTGTCGGAATAAGTTGCCGACAGAGATTTATAATCAAAGCCATGCGATTGGGCGGCGATGACTTTTTTCGGCTTTTTGTACGATGCTCCCGTTATATCGTAACCGTATTTCGAAACAACTCCCATTCCGTTGAATGAAACGATCTCGACGTTTCCTTTGTTCTCGGTGATCGTAGATAAACAAATATCCGAATTATCATTATCTTGTTGTAATACAGCGTCCGCGGAATAACCTATATTCATATCGTCCCACTTGTTTACCGTATAGCCGATTGAACATTTATTGATTCTGTAATCGGGAGTCTCCGAACGATACCACAACGATTTCGCTTTGTCCGCATAATCGAGATCCCTTGCCGACATATCCCAAACTTCGAAACTTCCTTCTCCGTATTTGAATTTCGTCGAACGGGAACAGTCCTTTCCCGCATATTTTTCCAAAGTTATTGTTTCCAAGTTTCCGTTTTCATAATTATAACTCGCAATAACCCTTTCGGCGCCCCCTGCCGCATATTTTAACGATTTCAATTTATTTTCCGAATAGTCGAATAGAACCTTAGGACGCTCTCCGTCAATACTTTTTCCCGCAGTTACCGAACTAATTGTTCCATTATCCGAATATGTAATTTCCATCGAATATGCATCGATCGGCGCATCATGTGTCGACGGAAAGACATGCATTTCGGTAAGTCTGTAAGCGCTATCATTATTTGTACAAGTCTTAAATACAAGTGTATTATTGCTTCTGTCTGTAAGTATGATCCCATAATCTTTCGTGAATAGATCCAATCCCAATTTTTCATTACGTATAGAACTTCGCTCGTTTTCCTGTTCATAGCCGTCGTCAAAGAGATATTCCTTGCCTTCTTTATCCGTATACTGCCATTTCCATTCTTTGTTGTCAATATTAATGTAGATAAGTTCCTGTTGCAAATTAAGTCGCCAACCCTGCCCCATATTGCAACCTTCTATTCCATTCCTGTATATATGAGAAATCGGTATCGGAAAATTTTCATCATATCCGACAAAATCCGTAAACTTGTATGTAACTTTTCCCGTAAATAAATTAATGCTGCCTCTGCCGCTTTCATCCATATCTTGAGTTATTTCGCAATCTTCCAAATCCGCGCCGTATTTTTTATGGACGGTCAAATCGGTTTGTTTTGTAATTCCCAATTCGGTATAAGAAATCGTAACATTGGCAGTTTCTGTGCCCTTTTTGAAATTTACACTCTCGGGAGAAATCTTTACACAGCCCGACGGAATATAAGCAAAAGAGTTATCCGAATAATTGACTAAAAGAGTCATTCCCGTTCTATTAAATCGTTCCCCGTTATAATAAGCCGTTTTCTTGGGCTTTTTATCAACTGAAATGTCGGTCAATGTTTTGTTAACAAATACCGTAACCGTTCCTTGCAAATCATAACCGTCCTCCGAATAATAAATGGTTACTTCCGTTGTCCCTGCATCAGATAATTTTTCGGGAATAATATGAGTCGCGTCTACGGAACGGGGATTGCCCTTATCATATATCACGCTTATCCAAAACTGTGACGAATCGGTTCTTTCGTTATGCAAAAAGGTATGGATCGGTTTTATTTGCAACGATTGAGGCTTTCTGTCGACGACCGTTATGAGTTGTTGCGCCGTTACTCTATTCCCGCCGCTACTGTATACTACCGTTACATATTTATCGTTTAACCCCAAAGACATGGGAATATACTCATCTGCCGCTACATTATCCTCAAAAGTACCGTCGGTATAGTAAGCGCGGATTACCATGCCCTTGCGATCAAAAAGTTCATACTTAAAGTACTCCGTTTTATCGGGTGGTGTCAATATCTCTATATAAGAAACAACCTTTTCTCCACCGCCGCTGTTAGCGTAATCCTTACATAAAATTTCAAACTCGCTATATCCGTCTCCCGGGTCCATTCCGTTTATAACTTTCGAAATTATATCATTGAGACCTTGATTAAGATCGAATGTATATATTCCATAATAAATTTCAGGGGCTTTTTCGCTTATTGTCAATAAATATTTTATGACTTGCTGTTCCTCAAAGCAGCCGTTATTCGTCAAAATATCAAGAACGTCCCATGCAAAGTTTACAGCCGGAACCAAGTCGTATTTTTCCGAGGTCTCTCGAATCAAATCCTCATAGTTTCCGATGTCTTGCAAAAACATTTGCTGCAATAAATAAATCACATCTCTTGTCTTGTCACTATCTTCATTATTAACAACGAGCCAAGACATCCCGCCATAATCAACATCAAACGGAAATCTATCCGATTTCGGCATTTTGTTTACCAGCCATCTATTGTTGTAATTTCTGTTTTTTATTATTGTAAACCATTCGGGTGTTCCGATAATGGAAAAAATTTTTCCTTGCGCAAGTTCGGAAACGACTTGATCATACGACGCCGATTCGTCGGGATATAATAAACATTCGTCACTCAACATCCGAATAAATTCTATTACCGACATTTCTCCTTCTCCTGCCGAAATGTTCCCGAACATATCGTAATATAAACGCCCCGTAGATTGCATGAGAAAGGGCGTCAAATACTTTGCCGGCGGTAACAGATATACTCCATTGTCTCTCAATCTTTTGCCGATATCGACAAAAGTCTCCCAAGAAATATTATCGCCTAAATATTCCTCATTCACTTCTTGCGCGATATCTTGGTTGTAATAAAGCGCAACAGGTTCGCAAGTAAAAGGAAGCGCGTACATGCGTTCGTTATATGTTACATTCGAAACCTTGCAAGATATAAATGACGACTCGTCAAAGTACCCGCTCAAAGAAGTAAACCTTCGGATATCACTATGCAGATATTTTTTTATCTCCTTATCGTTTACAAGAATCAAATCCGGAAATTCGATATTTTCATAACCGAAAAACCTTTCGTACATGTCTTGTTGCGAAAAATTTTCTATTTTAAAAGAAAGGCTGTCATCGTAATTCTTACGATAATATTCAAAAAGATGAAATACGGATTCCGAAAAATCAGGGTATGTCCAGATTTTTATTGTCTTATTCTCTTCGTTACTCATATATACCTCCCCTTAAAACTTATATAAAGATATTATAACACCTATTTTGGGGTTTGGCAATAACATTTTTGCATTTGAGGTTTTTATTTTCCCGTTCGTTGATAAAACTATCATAAAAGAACACTGTTTTGCATGATTTCAGAGCGGCAAAGAGGAGTTTTTGCGGAAAAACTCGCGGCGGGAAAACAAGTCGTCCTTTCAAAGAAAGTCAAATCGGCATAAAAAAAGTATAGAAACCAAAAACGCCCCGAAACATCGAAGTTCCGAAGCGTTTTTGGAATATTATTTAATAAGGATAATGTTGTTCTAATTATTTAATGATCTTAGCGACGACGCCCGAGCCGACCGTTCTGCCGCCCTCACGGATAGCGAAACGGAGACCTTGCTCTGCGGCGATAGGATGGATAAGCGAAACGGTGATAGAGATATTATCGCCGGGCATAACCATTTCCACTCCGTCGGGAAGTTTGATAGTACCTGTAACGTCGGTGGTACGGAAATAGAACTGAGGACGATATCCGTCGAAGAAAGGAGTATGACGTCCGCCCTCTTCCTTTTTCAAAACGTACACCTCGGCGGTGAAGTCGGTATGAGGGGTAATCGTGCCGGGTTTAGCAACGACCTGTCCGCGCTCGATGTCTTTACGGTCGATACCGCGGAGAAGTATACCTGCGTTATCGCCTGCCTGAGCGAAGTCAAGGGACTTACGGAACATTTCGATACCTGTAACGACGGAAGTCTTGGTTGCTTTGATACCGACGATTTCGACGGGATCCTGAACCTTGATAGTACCTCTTTCTACTCTGCCTGTAGCGACGGTACCACGACCTGTGATCGTGAATACGTCCTCGACGGGCATAAGGAAAGGTTTATCGGTTTCTCTCTGAGGAGCGGGAATATAGCTGTCGATAGCGTCCATAAGTTCGAATATGCATTTGCATTCGGGGCCGTCAACGTTACCTGCGGTTGCAGCTTCGAGAGCCTTCAATGCGGAGCCTTTGATAATAGGGGTATCGTCGCCGGGGAAGCCGTACTCGGTCAAGAGGTCGCGGATTTCCATTTCGACGAGTTCCAAAAGTTCGGGATCGTCAACTTGATCGACCTTGTTCATGAATACGACGATTTTGGGAACGCCGACCTGACGAGCGAGCAAGATGTGCTCACGAGTCTGAGGCATGGGACCGTCGGTGGAAGCAACTACGAGGATAGCGCCGTCCATCTGAGCCGCGCCTGTTATCATGTTCTTTACATAGTCTGCGTGGCCCGGGCAGTCGACGTGCGCATAGTGACGGGTAGCCGTCTGATATTCGACGTGCGCGGTGTTTATCGTTATACCACGAGCTTTCTCCTCGGGAGCCTTATCGATTTCATCATATCTCATTCTTTCGCTGAGACCTTTTGCAGCAAGGGTCATAGTGATTGCTGCGGTCAAAGTGGTCTTACCGTGGTCAACGTGTCCGATAGTACCTACGTTAACGTGGGGTTTGGACCTATCAAATTTCTGTTTTGCCATTTTTGAATCCTCCAAATATTTTTTTGATAAAGAAAATTTTATAATTTAATTACTTTTATTATAATTTATTTTTTGCATTTATGCAATCGTTTTATCGCCGAATTTTAGATTTTAAGCGATAATATGGTTATTTTTTTGCTCTTTCGCCCTTGATTTTCTCGGCAACGTTACGAGGAACTTCGGAATAATGGTCGAAAGTCATCGTATAAGTGCCGCGGCCCTGAGTCGCCGAACGAAGGTCGGTCGCATAGCCGAACATCTCGGACAGAGGTATTTCGGAGTGTATCTCCACCATACCGCTGACGTTGTCGTTACCCATGAGGTTTCCTCTTCGGGAACTTACGTCGCCCATGACGGTACCCAAATAGTCCTCGGGCACGACGATGTCAACCTTCATGATAGGTTCCATAAGCACGGGATTTGCCTTAGCCATACCGTCTTTGAACGCCATGGAGCCTGCGATCTGGAACGCCATTTCGGAAGAGTCGACTTCGTGGAAGGAGCCGTCGTAAACGGTGACTTTGAAGTCAACGCATTCGTAGCCCGCAAGCACACCGCTGTTCTTGGCTTCGCGGATACCCTTGTCGATAGCGGGGATATATTCCTTGGGAATGGATCCGCCGACGGTCTTGTCCTCGAACTCGTATCCCTTGCCGGGTTCCAACGGTTCCATATAGATCTTGCAGTGTCCGTACTGACCTTTACCACCCGACTGACGGATATACTTGCCTTCCGCCTCGACTTTCTTGGTGATTGCTTCTCTGTACGCAACCTGAGGCTTACCTACGGTAGCGTCCACCTTAAACTCTCTCTTAAGTCTGTCTACTATGATCTCGAGGTGAAGTTCTCCCATACCTGCGATAATAGTCTGACCCGTTTCCTGATCGGTATATGTCTTGAAAGTCGGATCCTCTTCGGCAAGTTTTATGAGAGCCATAGTCATCTTTTCCTGATCCGCTTTCGTCTTGGGTTCGATAGCGACCTTTATGACGGGCTCGGGGAATTCCATACTCTCGAGGATTATGGGATTCTTCTCGTCGCAGAGCGTGTCGCCCGTCGTCGTGTCTTTGAGTCCGACGAACGCGCAGATGTCGCCCGCATAGATCTTCTCGATTTCAGATCTGTTATTGGCGTGCATCATGAGGATACGACCTATACGCTCTTTCTTGTTCTTTGTGGAGTTGAGTACGTAAGAACCTGCTTCGAGCGTTCCGCTGTAACATCTGAAGAACGCGAGTTTTCCTACGAAAGGATCCGCCATGATCTTGAACGCAAGTCCCGCAAAAGGTTCTTCATCCGAACTCTTTCTCTCGACGACGGTCTCTCCGTCGGGCAACGTTCCCTTGATGGGAGGAACGTCCAAAGGCGAAGGCATATAATCGACTATGGCGTCGAGAAGTTTCTGCACGCCCTTGTTCTTGAAGGAGCTTCCGCAAGTGACGGGGTTTATCTTCATCTCTATCGTGAGTTTACGAAGCGCTTTCTTTATTTCCTCTACGGTGAAGTCCGCGCCATTGTTCTCGAAATATCTTTCCATGAGAGCGTCGTCGGCTTCGGCAACTATCTCGAGGAGTTTGTCGCGATATTCCCGAGAAATGGCTTTGAGGTTATCGGGAATTTCCGTCTCGTCCATAACCGTTCCCATATCGTCGGTGTAGATATCCGCCTTCATCGTTACAAGGTCGATAACGCCGACGAACGTGTCGGAGGAGCCGATGGGAAGTTGAATCGCAACGGGATTTGCGTGAAGTCTCGTCTTCATCATGTCTATTACATTGAAGAAGTCCGCGCCGTCACGGTCCATCTTGTTGACATACGCGATACGGGGAACGCCGTACTTGTCCGCCTGACGCCAAACGGTCTCGGACTGAGGCTGTACGCCGCCGCGGGCGCAGAATACCGCTACAGAGCCGTCCAATACTTTCAACGAACGCTCTACCTCTACGGTAAAGTCCACGTGTCCCGGGGTATCGATGATGTTGATTCTCGTAAAAGGTTCCTTACTGTTGGGACTGCGGTCCACTCTCCATTGAGTCGTGGTAGCCGCCGAGGTTATCGTTATACCTCTCTCCTGCTCCTGAACCATCCAGTCCATGGTAGCGGCGCCCTCGTGCACCTCGCCTATTTTGTGAGTCTTGCCCGTATAGTAAAGAATACGCTCGGTAGTAGTGGTCTTACCTGCATCGATGTGCGCCATTATACCGATATTACGAGTGTTTTGCAAAGTATATTGTCTGGGCATCTTATACCTCCATTACCAACGGTAGTGAGCAAACGCTTTGTTTGCCTCTGCCATACGGTGCATTTCATCCTTACGCTTTACGGCGGCTCCCGCATTGTTGTATGCGTCCATGAGCTCTCCCGCAAGTTTTTCTTTCATTGTTTTTTCGCTGCGCTTTCTCGAGAAAAGCACTATCCATCTTATCCCCAAAGTCTGTCTTCTGTCGGGTCTTATATCGACGGGAACCTGATAAGTCGATCCGCCGACACGACGCGCCTTGACTTCGAGGAGGGGCATTACATTGGCAAGCGCCTGATTGAATACGTCCATGGGTTCGGCATTCATCTTGTTTCTGATGATATCGAACGCGTCGTACACGATCGCCTGCGCAATGCCCTTTTTACCATCTTGCATAACTTGATTTACAAGTTTGGTGATTACCTTACTGTTATACACGGGATCCGGCAATACATCTCTCTTGGGGACCCCACTTCTTCTGGGCATTGTTTAATCCTCCTGTAATATAAATTTTTTATTTGGCGCGTTTTGCACCGTACTTAGAGCGACCTTGCTTGCGTTTGGCTACGCCTGCCGTATCCAAAGCGCCGCGTATGATATGATATCTTACGCCGGGCAAATCCTTCACTCTGCCTCCACGAATCAGCACGACGCTATGTTCCTGCAGATTGTGTCCGATTCCCGGAATATAAACCGTTCCTTCCATTTTGTTGACAAGACGAACTCTCGCGATTTTACGAAGCGCGGAATTGGGCTTCTTGGGCGTCGTGGTCGTGACCGACAAGCAAACGCCTCTCTTCTGCGGATTGTTCTCGAGTATGGGGCTGAGGCTCTTATACTTTACCTTTTCCCTACCCTTGCGAAGAAGTTGGTTAATAGTGGGCATGTTACTCTACCTCCTTTTTCAGTAGTTTTTGCCGTGTCGCACATATATTACGACAAGGACTTTGCTGTCTTTTTCATTTCCATTCGAAAAAGTAATGCGCATACCCTAAGGTACACGCTTAGAATAGTATACATTATTTCGGCAAGGCTTGTCAACGATTTTCGCCCCCGCTCTGCTATTTTTTTTGTCCTTTTCTCTCAAGTTTTATAAATCCGCCCTCGTAAAGTCCTCTTTAATAAAGTAAAAAAGACACAACCTTTCGGATCGTGCCTTTTTTTGACGGATTTTCCCCCGCCGCGAGGCTATCGAAAGCCCCGCAACGAAGGGTGGAAAAATCTTGTTTTAAGCCTCGTAGTCATAGATTATCTGAGCATCCGAAGTCAACCAAGCAATTCCGAACTTGGAAAGCGTATCGTACAACGAGGTGTGGAAGCATATCTTCTGCTCTGCCGTCCAGCCGTCGAAAGCGGCGGAGCCTGCGCTGACTGTCAAAGTAGTCAGCGAGTCGGGAATGACTATCTGCGCGATGGGACAATCGGCAAACGCGCCGTTTCCCAATGTCGTGAGACCTTCGGGCAGAGTTATCGAAGTAAGTCCCGCTCCTTTGAACGCGTTGTTTGCGATTTCGGTGACGGATGCGGGAATGTCGATATGAGTAAGGCTCGTGCAACCGAAGAAGAAGTTGTTGGGTATCGTCTTTATATCTTTGGGAAGCACGACTTCGGAAAGATTTTCGCAACCTTGGAAAGTACTCGTGGAAACCGAAGTGCTGCCCTCGAAGATTACCGAAGCAAGTTCCTTACAGTTGATAAAGACGTCGTTTGCAATGGATTTGACTCCTGCGGGAATGACGATTTCTGTCAACTTCGTATTGTTGAAGGCTCTCGCATTGACGGTCAAGCCATCGGGGAAGTTGATGCTTCTCAAAGACGAGTCATAGAACGCCTCGAGACCTATCGTCGCGACGGTATCGGGCAACTCGATAGTGTCGAGAGCCGTATCTCCGCGGAAAGCATATTGGTTTATTATGGTGACTTTGGTCATGTTAACCGTAGTCAATGAGAGACATTCTTTGAAGGTACGATAACCTATGGCAGTTACTCTGTCGGGCAAGGAAATCGAGACGATTCCCGAACCTTCGAATACACCCATATTGGTATCGCTTACCGTAGTGCTGCTTGCACCCGCGGTAAGAGTCAAAGACGAAGCGGCGTTTTCACCCTCTGCGAAGATGACTTCCTTGAGGTTTTCGCACGCTGCGAACGCGCCCTGTCCCACCGTCGTTACGATTGCGGGAATGGTGACCGAAGTGATTTTGCTGTAAGCGAAGGCAAGTTTACCTATCGTCTTGACTGTATCGGGAATTACCACTTGCTCTACCGACGAGCCGAAGAAGGCATAATCGGGTATTGCGGTGAGTCCCTTGGGAAGTTTTATCGTCTTGTATTGAGTGAGGTTCTTGAATGCGGCAACTCCCAAAGTGGTCACGTCGGACTCGGTGAGGTCGAGAGTATCGCTTCCCGAAGTATCCTTTATCGCCGTAAGTATTGCGGCATTGCTCGTATTGTAAAGCACCGATACTTGGTCATTGATTTGAGTGAGTGTGAACTTGTTGTTCGAGCCTATCACGACTTCGGAGATCTTGGAACAGCCCGTAAAAGGATACTGATTGCTCGAGGCGCTCACGTTTGCAAGCGAGGAAAGATCAACTTTCTTGAGTCCCGCGTTCTGGAAGGCAAAAGTTCCGATTCCCGTAACGGTGGACAAATCGATATTCTCCAAAGCCGTGCAGTTCTGGAAGGTGTAGCCGCCTATCGTTATAAATCCGCTTGAAGGAAGGAGTACCGTTGTCAACGAAGTACATCCGTCGAACAGATAAGAACTCGAGGAATAACCACCCGTCGCGCTGCTCGAGAACGCCTTTATCTTGGTTGCCGAGAAGTCTGCTTTCTCAAGGCTCACACAGCCCTGGAAGGTATACGTTCCGCAATAAGTAAGGGTAGCGGGGAATGTAACGGTAAGCAACGAAGCGCAATTTCTGAAGGCGTAGTTACCTATCGTTGTGATCTTTGTACCGCTGAGATCGATATTTTTAAGTCCCGAACCGTCGAACATATAGTTGGGGATCTTGTCGTCGAAGTCCGAAGGGAAAGTTACACTTGCCAATACGGGGCAATTCTGGAACATATACTCGCCGCCGCTCGTGATAGTGAGACCCTCGGGCATCGTAACCGTCGTAAGAGCCGCGCAGTTTGCGAAGATATAATTACCCAAACTTGCGTTGGTATTGCCCGCGCTACTCGTCCAGGCTTTTCCGTTTTCGGCAATGGGAATTTCTATCGAAGTAAAGCCCGTGTTGTCGAAACAGTGCTGTCCTATTGCGTTGATATGGCTGAAGTCGAACTCTTTAAGCGAAGTACAGCCGCTGAATACGTAGCCGCCCAACTTGAAGCCGTTTTCCTTACCTATGGGCAAAACGACTTTTGTCAAAGCGGTACAATCGGCAAACGTGTATATCGAGCTTGTCACGGGAACGTTGTCTTTTCCCGCATACGACGAACCCGCAAGGTTCAACAATTCGACGCAAGCGGACAAGTCTATCGAAGTAAGCGCGGTGTTACGGAAAGTGTTGCTTCCCGCGTTTGTCAACGCCGTGGGGAAGGTAACTTGGGCAAGAGAGGTACAATCGCGGAACGCCTCGTCACCGAAGGAAGAAAGCGCGGGATTGTTCGCGAAGGTTATTTCGGTCAACGCCGTTCCCGCAAACGCCGATTTTCCTATGGAAGTAAGCGAAGGGAATTTTGTAAAATCAAATTTCGCAAGCAAAGAGCAATTTCTGAAAATAGAGTCGGGAATTTTATCGAAAGAGACGTTTCCCGTGATATTTACCGTTGAAAGATGAGTATCTCCATCGAAGAGATTCGTTCCCAAAAGTTGAATCTCGGGTCTTATTTCGAAACTCTCTATTGCGGTCTGAGCGAAACAACTGTTACCGAATTTGATGACGTGCGACATATTTTCCACGGTGGTAAGCGAAGAACATTGATAGAAAGTATATCCGCCCAAAGTAGCCACGTTTACGGGCAACTTGACGCTTGTAAGCGAAGAGCATCCGTAGAACATGCTCGAAGAGTCTGCGTTTTCATCTTTGGGAGTTTTGCCCATGTGCAGTACGCTTGTAAGATACGAAAGGTCAATAGTTTCAAGTGCGGTGCAGTTATTGAAGGTATATGTTCCGAGATAAGAAATCGATTTGGGGAATTTTACATCGGTGAGCGAAGCGCAGGAATCGAAAAGTCTGTCGGGAAGCGTCGTAAGCGATGTTGCCTTGGAAAGATCCGCTTCTTTGATCGACGACTGCGCGAACATGTACGAGCCGAGATTAACCGCGCCCGAACTCAACGTTACTTTTCTGAGTTTCGTGCAGCCTTGGAAGATATAGCCCGTGTAAGAAGTGGGCTTCTCGGCGGGGGTTCCCGTTCCGTAAGTGGTAAGATTTGCGGCGTTGGAGAAGTCTACCTCTTCAAGCGAAGTACAATTCTTGAACGCGTAGGCTCCGATGGACTGCAGGCTGCTGCTTACCTCTATAGTTACTTTTCTGAGATTGATACAGTTTTCGAATGCGTTCTCCCCTATCGTCAATACCGAAGAAGGAATTACTATCTCGGTGAGAGAGAAAGAGTTTGCAAATGCCGAGCCCGCAATCGTCGTAGCGCCATCGGCTACGGTGAACGAGTCTTTTACTTCTCCGTATATCAAAAGGACGGAACCGTTGAGGTCATAGATGATGGGCTTGCCGTCGGCGTCCTTCTTGAGATAACTGCTGCCCTGCGCAATGTTTATGTTCTGTATCGAGCTGCAACCGCTGAGAAGCCCGTCTATCTTGGAGACAGTCTTGGAAATATTGATGGTCTCGAGGACTTTACAGTCGGTGAACATTCCCGACGAAAACTCCAATTTGTCGGTCGTATCGGGGAAGGTTATCTCCTTTATGGCGGTGGAGCCGAAAGCCTTTGTTCCTATATTCTTAAGTTTGGATTTTCCCGAAGCGTCGGTTTGGAAGGTTATCGAAGAAAGAAGAGTGTCTCCCTCGAATACCGAGTCTCCCAACGTTACCGTGCTTGCGGGAAGCGCGATACTTTCGAGTTTTGTACATTTTGCGAACGCTTGATTGCCTATCGTAAGTTCTGCGTCGGAAGTACCGAACTTGATGCTCGTCAATGAAGTA
This sequence comes from uncultured Clostridia bacterium, assembly GCA_947581755.1. Lineage (GTDB taxonomy): Bacteria > Bacillota > Clostridia > Christensenellales > Pumilibacteraceae > CANPVN01. Next base: position 29,997 of record CANPVN010000016.1, read on the forward strand.
CAATTATTGAACGCCTGAGTGCCTATCTTGGTAAGCATGCTGCCGTCTTTTATAGTTAAGGACTGAATCTTGCCGCTTGCAAACGCCGAATCCGCTATCTCGGTAAGAGAGGCGGGAAGCGTAAGCGTCGTAACACCCGAGTTCTTGAAGGCGTCCTTGGAAAGAATTTTCATTCCTTCGGGGAATTCCACCGTCGTCAATTTAGAAGCGCTTTCAAAGGACGAAGCCGCTACTTCGAGTGAAAATTTATCGCTGGGCTTAAAGGTTATACTCTGAATGGAACTTGTGGGACTTCCCTGAGGGTTCATTTGCGCTATGAAAGTATATTTTCCGATATAGACAAGATGAGAAGGGAAGTCTACCGAAGTTATCTTTGACATGCCGCCCAATACTCCGATATATTTTGCCGAATATTGTGCATAAGCTGCTTGATAATATCCGTCCTCTAACCTGAGTCCCTCTTCACCGCCGTCCTCGAATTCTATCGTTGCGATATTTGCGTTGTAATAAGCAAATGCTTGCGCTTGAATGGAAGTTACGGTATTGGGAATGTTTATCTTTGTAAGTTGTTTGCAATAGAACATCATATAATCGTTCATCGTTCTGAGACCCTGAGGGAACACTATCTCTGCAAGACCTTCACAATAATAGAACGTATAAGCGGGAATATTCAAAGTCACATTGTCGGGAGTGTCTCCCGTATTCTCGGTGGCTTTGAGGTTTTCGAACGTAACTTTGGTAACCGTCGTATGGTCGAACGCTCTGCCCGAAACGTTTCTTACCGTGGAAGGCACCGTTACGGGAGTCGTACGATACTCGGGACAGAAGAGAAGGGTGTCGGGAACGTACTTTGTAACTCCGCCCTCGGTTATCTCACGCAACTTATAGATTATGTCGTCTTGAACGGCATAATAGTGACTGCCCTCCGCCACTTTTATCGAAGTGAGCGCATCGCAGCTGTCGAAGATGCAGAATGCATTTTGATAATATGTTCCCGAAGTATGAAGTCCTATATCGGACACGCTTGCGGGAATGGTGATTTCGGAAAGCGCGCGGCAACCCTCGAATGCCTGATCTCCGATATAGACGAGGTGATCGGGAAGTTTGAGGTCGTTAAGCGTAGAGCAGTTATAGAACGCTCTGTTCGCAAGTCTGAGTTCCGTGCCGCCGTTCTCGAACTCTACTTTCGTAAGACCTCGGCAGCCTTCGAATGCCGAAGAAGCCACTTCGGTAACGTCTTTGTGGATCTTTATTCCCGTGATACCGCTGCCCGAGAACATGCCGCTTGCAATTCTCGTGATTTGAGCGGGTATCTCGTAATCTCCGCCCGTCCAATCCTTGGGGAAGAAAAGAAGTTGGCTCTTGTCGGAGTTGTAAAGCACGCCGTTGTCATCGGAGAAGAACGCTTGGCTTCCGTCGGCTACGTGAACTTCGTGAAGAGTGCTTCCGAATACGTCGGGAACGACGAACGCGGGCACGTCTTTGGAAATATTTACCGTGGTTACATAGGCGGTACCTTCATCCTCGACGAAAGCGTCGGTTGCGAAGTTTACCGCGTCACGTCCTTTGGTGTTGACGTTGACTGTCTTTAAGTAACGAATACCGCCGAACGCGCCTTTTCCCAAGGATACGAGGTTCTCGGGCAAGGTCAAAGAGGAAAATGCCTCGTTATTGTTGCGTCTGTCGAAAGAGTCGGGTTCGTTGGGATCGTAAGGCACGTGGCTGTAGAAGGCGTGATTTCCTATCGAAAGGTCTTGGGACTCGTAGTCACCGAGGAAAGTTATCGACAGAAGCCCCGTACAACCACGGAATGCGTTGTCTGCAATGTTTCTGACATTTGCGGGTATCGTAAGGTTCTTGAGTTTGGTGTTGTCATGGAAAGCGTAGGAACCTACCGACGCTATCTGTGCGGGGATCTGATAAGTCTCGCAATCTCTGCCGCGAGGGAAGAATACGAGTTCGAGACCGATATCGGTGTTTCTGCAAAGAAGTCCGTCAAACTCGGTAAACACAGCCTTTTCGGACTGCTCCATGTGGATGTTGACAAGGCGAGTGAATTTCTTATACAAAGTATTGTCGAAACTCGTGAGTCGCGCGGGAAGAGTAATGTCCGTTACATAAGATGCGCTGGATCTGTTTCCCTCTCCCGAGAATGCGTCGGGACGAATATCGAGTTCGGTCGCCTCGGTCTCGTTCTCGGTCACGGGGTCGAAAATTATCGTGGTGAGAGAGTTTATGCCGTAGAATGCGTTGCTCTCGATGAATTGCACGCTTGCGGGAATGTGTATCGTCGAAAGACGAAGTCCCGTCGTCGTAGAAGAATTATAGAATGAACCTCCGTCTATGCTCTTTGTTCCCGCACGAATGGTGAAAGATGCGTCGCGGAACAGTCTGCCCAAAGGATAGTAAACTATGCTGCCCTTTTCGACAAGATACAATACGCCGTCATAAGAAGCGAATGTGGGATCCTCGGGATAAGTCTCTACCTCGTAAACCTCTATGTCTACAAGCGAAGTACAGCCCGAAAAAGACGCCGATGTATCGCCTATGTTTATCGTCTTTACCGTTTCGGGGATCCTCAGTTTCGTCAAAGTCACGCAATTCGAGAAATCGGATACCGCGGTCACGTATTGCACGCCTTGCGAAACGGGGTCGGTGTGAGTCGCGGGAATGGTTATCTCGGTAGCGAGATTGGTGTTGGCGTTCTTGGATACACGCCAAGTGCCGTCAGCCTCTTTTGCGAAAGACAAGATCTGCACCCATCTTGCATAGTACACAACGTCGCGGTCGTAAGCGAAAGGCACAAGCAATTCGCCCGTCTGATTGGACTGCTTAGAGGAGTATGCGAAATTTATGTCGGTGTACCAACCTTCGAAGATATAATCGTCTCGGTTGGAAACGGGAACGGGCAAAGAGTGCGTTCTCGAATTGAACTCGACTACCTGCGAAGGCACGTTTTCCGTCGCGCCTCCGTCTACGTCGAAGTATATCGTATGTTTGTGAGGAGTCCAGGTCGCGGTAAGAGTCATGCCGCTCTCGCCGTTGAACACGTCGTCGTTATAGGGACGACCGTCGTCGCGGACCCAATTATTGAAATCGTAACCGTACTGTCTTATCGACACGTCGTCGAGATTCATCGGGTCTCCCGTTTGCTTGAAGAGAGAAGGCAATCTGTCTTGCTCCGAAGTCTCGTAACCTCTCTCGAGTTTTATCTCGAAAGCCTCTACCTCGATGGTTTTCGAGCCTTGGAACCCTTCTTTTATTATTCTTACGGTTATTTCATTGTGCGTCGAAACGAGAGTAACGGGAGTTCTGTTGTTCTTTGTGGAAACAACAAACTCTTCTCCGCCGTTGATGGTGATTCCGAAATCGCGAACGCCGAACACTGCGTCCCAACTAAGTATACCTTCGTTATAATAAACTTCGCCCATCTTGCCCGCTACAACGGTTATCTCGGACTCGGGTGAGTCGTATATGGGATTCGCCGCCTTCGCCTTGATCTTGACAACAAGACTGTCTGCACCGTTAAGATACTCGTCCTTAAGTTGGAAAGACTCCGTTACGACATTGTATTTTGTGCCGTTTATAGTGATTTCATATCCGACTGCGCCCTCGACCGCGCTCCAGGTGAGCATGTCACGGTCTCCGAACTCAACGTCCTCCGCCTTGATACCCGTCAACTTCATCTTGTCGAAAGTATAAACGGTCGCTTCGGGACTGTTCCAGCCGAACATCTTGGGAGTAACTTCCACTCGCACCTTGCCCCTCTTCATGTCTATGAGGTCATAGGTGGTTCTGCTCGTGTCGTCGTTCTCGAAATATACCTCGTTGTCGAGAGTTATTTTTACGCTGTATGTCTCCGCGTTTGCCACACCGTTCCAGGTGAGGATCTGACTATCGTTGTCTACATTGAAGCCCGTAACTTTATCCAATACTCTGTTGAGTGTGTATTCGCTTACGCTCTCCTTTTTGTTGTTTCCCGTCGCTCTTATCGTGAATACATATCCGTCCGAGGGAATGTCGTACGAGCCGAAGTCAACGCCGACTATGTCGCTCGTTCCGCCGTCTTGCGTCGAAAGAGTAACCGTGCCGTCCTTGTGCGTTAAGGTCACCTCATAAGAGTCCGCTTCGGGCACCTTGTAGAATTGCAAGGTGTTGTCCACCGTCTTGAATACGCTGACTCTGCTTATTCTGTTATGCGTATAGTATGCGGTCGTAGTTTTGCCGTCTACCGTTACTTTTATTTGGTATTCGCCCGTTGCATTAAACGCTATCGTAGCTTTGTTGCCGCTTACAGTGGGAGTTGTCTTGCTTCCGTCGGGATTCGTTACTTCTACTGTCGCTTCTCCCGTTCCCGTCCAAGTTGCCTCTCCGTCCTTTACGGAAACCGCAGGTGTGCCGTCGCTCCATACCGCATAGAATGTGGTATCTTCATGCAACGTTTCAAGTTCATATTTATAGGTCAACTTGTCGGGGTCGTTCTCGTGGCTTACCCACCAACCAAGGAACTCCGCGCCCGATTTTGTCGGCTTTATAGACATAGCGTCGATCATATCTCCCGTGGTCTGCATGGGGTCGATTTGCGTCGCTCCCTCGCCCGTTACAAACGTTACGGTGTATTCGGGGTCTGCCGCTATCGCCTCGACAAATTTTCCGTACAGAGTTTTGTTGCCCGTTATCTTACTTCCGAAGTTAAAACGAGTCGTGTATTTCGCGTCCTCGTACCATCCCGCAAAGAAATATCCGCTCTTTGTGGGGCAGTTAGGCTCCTCGAGAACTCGTCCGTTCTTGACGTTCCTGTCCGTCACCGCGCTTCCTTGGCTTTCAAAACTTACGGTGTAGTCTACATCTCGAAGGAAAGTATAATTCTTATTCTTGTATGTAAACGTCATCTCGTTGTAGTCTCTCAGTTGTGCCGATACTGTCTCGGTCTCGGAGAATTTCAACGTCAACATTGTTCCCGCAAACTCATAGTCGCCCTCGCGGTTCTCTCCCGCTACTTCGAATGTGAATTTGCTGTCGTCTTTAAGACTTATGTGGTAAGTGTCGGAACCGTCGTCGCAGTAATACGTGCCGCCTTCGGGTCCCGCAGGTACTTTGTTCGTCGGCTGATTCGTGGGATTGCACGCCACGGTTATTCCCATAAC
>CANPVN010000017.1 GCA_947581755.1 uncultured Clostridia bacterium
GGGGTCCGGTGGGTCCCGTGGGTCCGATTGCGCCTTGCGCTCCCGCTGCTCCTGCCGCTCCTGCAGGACCTTGGGGTCCGGTGGGTCCCGTGGGTCCGATTGCGCCTTGCGCTCCCGCTGCTCCTGCTACACCTGCAGGGCCTTGGGGTCCGGTGGGTCCCGTGGGTCCGATTGCGCCTTGCGCACCGACCGCGCCTTGAGGTCCTTGGGGACCCTGTGGTCCTGTAGGGCCGATTGCGCCCGTTGCACCCGTTGCTCCCGCAGGACCTTGAGGTCCGGTGGGGCCAGTGGGTCCGATTGCGCCTGTCGCACCCGTTGCTCCGGTTGCTCCCGTAGCGCCTGTTGCTCCGACGGGTCCCTGTGGCCCGATTGGACCTTGAGGACCGGTAGGACCTACAGAACCGCGAGGACCGGGAAATCCCGGCATACCTTGAGGTCCCGTAGGGCCTGTAGGGCCTATTAAAGCAGGCGGACAGGGCGGACAAGGGGGACAAGGAGAAGGGCAAGGTCTGTCAGTACATTCATTATTGCAATTATAACCATTATCATTGCAGTCGTTTTCATTTTGATTACATCGACAATTGTTTGAATTGCAGCCATAAAATCTGAACATAAATCATTAATCTCCTTCTTTTGATGGTCATAGACCTATTACAGAATATGAATATCAAAAAGAAAGTGTTCTCTTTCATGAGTCCAAAAGCGCTAATGCGTTTTTATAAAATATTTTTTGTTTGAAGTCATCGGATATATTAAGATTTTGCAACATTTCGATATCCTTTTTGGGATTTGACCAAGGCGTATCCGTACCGAACAAAATTTTGGTTTCATCAAAGACACCCAAAACTTTCTCGCACTCCGACAAAAAATCAAAACTGAAAGAACAATCAACATAAATATTGGTTTGGGGCAAAAGGCGCATAGCGTCATCCCACATTTTCCAGCCGCCCAAATGCGCGGCAATTATTTTCGATCCCGAGAAGCTTGCCGCGACTTCGGAAAAAGCTGCGGTATTTCCAAACTCTCCCGGTATCATGAGATCATAACCGCAATGGAACAATAAAATAAAACCTTTATTCAGAGCGTATTCATAGACTTTGAACGCTTCTTTATCGTTAACGTAATATTTTTGAGTATAAGGTTGGAATTTAATTCCGACGATTCCTCTCTCCTTCAATCGAGCCAATTCGCTTTGATAATCTTTATAATACGGATGTATCGAACCGAAAGGTATTAGTTCGGGATCATTTAACAACGATATTGCAAAATTATTGACATTTACGGTATTTTCCGGTTTATTTGCGATGTTCAGAACCACAGATTTGTCAATTCCCGAGGCCTTCATCTGCGATTTCAACCCCGAAATGGTGCAATCAAAAGACGGCGCATAAGGAGAATCGGCAGGTACGGCATTCGCCGCTCGTTTTGCCAAACTGTCAATATACGCGTGAGTATGAAAATCTATTATCATTTTTAATTCTCCTTGTAAAAATTTTACTTTTGGATATGTTTTTTAGTCTACTGTATTTGACTTATGAAACGAGATATAATATAATAAAATCATCCAATTAAGAGGTGGCTAATAATATGTCAACTATCGCACTTGTAGGAGCCCAATGGGGCGACGAAGGAAAAGGTAAAATTATCGATATTTTATCATTAAGATCAGATATGGTCGTGCGCGCGCAAGGCGGCGACAATGCGGGTCATACCGTAATTGTAAACGACGAAGTTTACAAGCTTCGTATCATTCCGAGCGGAATTTTGTACCACAATACTCAGTGTATCGTGGGCAACGGCGTAGTGGTAAACCCTAAGGTCATTCTTGAGGAAATGGACAATTTGAGCGCAAGAGGCGTATCTCTGGATAATTTGAAAATAGATGCTCGCGCCCATGTTATTCTCCCCTATCATATCATTTTGGACGGGCTTGCCGAGGACGCAAGAGGCAAAGCCGATATAGGAACCACAAAGAAAGGAATAGGTCCTTGCTATATGGATAAAGCGGAAAGAATAGGTATCCGTATGTATGATCTTGTCCATCCCGAAATTTTCAAACAAAAATTAGAAAGAAATGTCTCAATAAAAAATTCCTATATCAATAAGATTTATGGCGCGGAGCCTCTGGATTTCGAACAAATATACAATGAATATTGCGAATACGGCAAAAGGCTTCAACCCTATGTATGCGACACATCCTCAATAATTTATAAAGCAATAAAAGAAAATAAACGGGTGCTGTTCGAAGGCGCGCAAGGCGCGTTATTGGATCTCGATATGGGAACATATCCTTTTGTAACAAGCTCTCATCCGACAAGCGGCGGATTCTGTGTGGGTGCAGGAATAGGTCCCACATTGATAGATAAATGTCTCGGTATAGCAAAAGCTTATACGACAAGAGTCGGCAAAGGTCCCTTCCCTACCGAACTCGAAGATGAAATCGGAGATCATATTCGAAAGGTCGGTTGCGAATTCGGAACCGTCACGGGCAGACCGCGAAGATGCGGTTGGTTGGATTTGGTTATCCTCAGATTTGCCGTACGTGTAGACGGTTTAACGGGATTGGCATTAAATAAGTTGGATACTCTTTCGGGATTACCTAAACTCAAAGTATGCGTGGCTTATAAAAGAGGCAATACGGTACTCAATGATTTCCCGCCCGATATCAATGAGCTTGCGGAATGTGAACCCATCTATGAAGAATTGGACGGCTGGAATGAGAATCTTTGCGACGTAAAAGCCTATGAAGAATTACCTGAAAACGCAAAAAAATATATAGAATTTATAGAAAAGAATATCGAGTGTCCCGTCAAAATGATCGGAATAGGACCTCAACGTACACAGAATCTTTATAAGGATTGATAATTTGCAATCTTTTAAATTAAGGTATGACTCTTTAAGAGCCATACCTTCTTTTTTATTTTTCCACAGTCTTTAAGAGCGCAGTAATCAACGGATGAGGCGATTCGAAACGAGAAATAAATTCGGGTCGGAAAATTACTCCTATAAAGAACTTACACTTGTCAAACTCAAAAATTTGCGGTATTCCGTTATCCCCTTTTCCGCAAAAGGTCACCCCGACGTCGGCAAAAGTCTTTTCATAATCGGGATTGAAATCATATTTATGTCTATGTCTCTCTCTTATGGTTTCCGTACCGTAAATTTTTTCAACCTTGCTACCCTTCAGCAAATGACATTTATATCCGCCTGCAGTAAAAGTCGGCGCGCCGTCTTTGAGATTTGCAACGATACAATCTCCCTCATCCGAGAACTCCGAACTGTTGGCTTGGGAAAGTCCCGCAAGATCTCTGGCGATTTCTATTAAACCCGCTTGAGCGCCGAGTCCTATCATCAGAATGGGAACATCATGCGTTCTTGCATATTTGACGGTTTCGACCTTACCTTCAAATCCTCGCTCTCCGAAGCCTGAAGCTAAAATGATACAATCAAATTCCTTGAGCATGTTTATATTTTTGGAAACGTTTTCGCTGCTTATCATGGATATATCGACCTTCTTATTGAGATAAGCGGAACTATGAAGAACCGCTTCTTTCAAAGAGATATAAGCATTGCTCTTATCTACATATTTTCCGACTATCGCCAACTTTATGGCTACATCGCTCTTTCGAATGTAAGAAATTTTATCGCAAAGTTCTTGCCATGCGGACAAATCCGGTTTAGTACTCTCCAATCTTAATTTTTTCAAAACGGCGTCGGCAAATTTTTCCTTTTCCAATAATAATGGCAATGTTTCGAGTTCACTTGTAGTCAGACTTGAAATTATGCTGTCTTTGTCTACATTACAAAACAATGCAAGTTTTGCTTTACTTGAAGTTTCCAACGGTAAATCGGATCTGCAAACTATGACATCGGGTTGTATACCCAAATTCTGAAGTTCTTTTACGCTGTGTTGTGTGGGCTTTGTTTTTTGTTCTCCGCTTACTCCTATATAAGGTAACAAAGTCACGTGAATATAAGCGGTATTATGTTTTCCGACATCGCTTTGAACCTGACGTATTGCTTCCAAAAAGGGATGACTTTCGATATCCCCGACGGTACCGCCTATCTCGGTAATGACTATGTCGCTCTTTTCTTCACGCCCTACTGCAAATATATGTTTTTTTATCTCGTCTGTAATATGAGGAACAACCTGTACCGTTTTACCGTTATAGGCGCCCTTCCGTTCGTTTTCTATAACTCTCGAATATATTTGTCCCGAAGTAACATTGTTTCTTGCGCAAAGATTAAAGTTCAACATTCTTTCATAGTGCCCGAGAACGTGATCTCCTTCATATCCGTCGTCCGTAACAAAAATCTCTCCATGTTGATAAGGACTTAAGTTCGAAGTATCGACATTAAAATAGGGATCGAATTTCAAAACCGAAACTTTAAATCCTCTTGCAAGGAGAAGCTTTCCGAGCGCGGCTCCCGTAATACCTTTACCCAATCCCGAAACAACACCGCCTGTTATAAAAATATATTTAGTCATTATTTCATCTCCTTTGTAGGTTTTCCGAATCCTATTTCATTAAGCTTCTTGCAATTATAGTCAATCAGCTTCAATAATTTTTCAAAAATATCTTTCGCCATTGTTTTATCCGTCAAAGCGCGATTTACGGAATCCAAAGAGTTATCGGCATGGGCATAAAAATTGCGTTTTTCGAAATATTCGGTATAAAGAGCCGTCATTACTTCGGCATAAACCACGCTGTTTATTTTGCGTTTATAGCCGACTTTAAGTTCATAAATACCGTTGGGTCGTTCGAAAGCCTGTCCTATCATCTTTACATCGATACCTTTTGCCCGCTGTAGATCAAATATAAGTCGTTCCAATCCTCTGTAAGGCGGCACAAGCAAAACCGAATAATCGCTTAGTCGGACTTCATCATTACCTATATCCATAAGACCTATTGAAAAATCAATCTTGGATTGTTCCGAAAGAAAATCATATCCATTAGGTAATGCTTTCTTTAATTGTCTTTCGATTTCTTTTGCTCTCTTCTGTTCTCCCGTAAGTTCTATATGAGAATTTACGGCGGAAATAAAATCCGTATTATTGTTTAGAATAACCTGCACCTCTCCGAAAAGAGAACTTCGTTTACCCTGAAGTTGCACAACTTTTTTTTGAGGCATATATCTTAAAAATAATTTTTGATTTTTGTTATCTTCGATAATATAAGACTTTAATTCCGTAAGTTTTCCTTTGTCCGAAACATGGAAAACTCGCGCCCGTACGCCCGACGCTCTTATTTGTTTTATCAGCGCGTTAAGCTTTTCCGCCGAAAAATCTTTTACCGAATAGCCGTTTTTGTACTCCAAAGACTCCGCTTCAATCGCTTTCACTTCGTTCTTGTTTTGAGTAACGCGCTTGGAGTCATTGTCTTTTTTTACAAACTGCATTGAACCTTTCTTTTTTGCGTTATTATTTGCAACTTTATTGGTTCTTTCTCGGTTTGTCGTTGCCGTTTTTTGGGGAACCGCTTGCTTTTGCTCGGGATTTGCCGATTTGAGAGACGCTACGGATTTATAATATAAATCATTTAAACGATCGATAAAAGTTTCGGAAGCGGTAAAGGTCAAAATGGTTGCCTTTGTATCATATACAATACTTGCTTTTTCGGATTCGTATTTTATATTATACCTTGTAAAATGGCATTTCGGAGACGGCTCCTTGTGCGATACGATCTTTATTCCTTTGGTCGCCATCATAGCGCCTGCAAATACCGAAAACGCAGTTTCCGAACAATTCGAATGATTAAATCTTTTTGGTTCCATCCATACCCCTTATCTTATAAAAAAGCGGCTCTTTTTGCAAGAACCGCTTTTTTAAGTTATCTTTGATTATTTCTTGATCTTGCGCAAACGAACGATATACACAATTACAAAGATGATAAGCAATGCTGCCAAAACAGTCAATACCACGGTTAAGACGGTAACAGGTACGGACATTGAAGATTGAGTTGCCGATACGGTAAATTCGTATGTCTTGAAACTCTCGTTGCCGTTGCTGTCTTTTACGGTAATTCTCACGGTATAAGAACCTGTGTTAAGTTCGTAACCAGATTGTCTGTCGCGGGAAAGTCTGGATTCCAAATTGCTCAATGTTACCCATTCGGAGTTATTGTTGAAGGAAGTGGAACCGTAAACAACTTCGGAGTTGTTGTAAAGTTCGAACTTCACGCTGATATCGGAATCGCTGTCATCGGGATTATCTTTTGCAATATTGCCTTTAACAAAGTCAAAGAAGAATTTGTTGCCGCTCTTATAGCCGCTTGTAATTCTGTCGCCCTTGTCGTTCTCTACAGTGAAGCCCTTACCTGACTCGTTTGCCAATGCGGTATTGATTGTGGGAGCAACTACGTCGCCGACAACCAATCTTTGAGAAGCTGTTGCCGAAGGTGCGCTTTCGGTAGATTCGGCTTCGTAAGAAATGTTGTATACCGAGTTTTCGGTTGCAAGAAATGCCCAACGATTTGCGAAAACAAAATTGCCTTTATTTTCGCCTTGAGTAGCCTCGTACTCATTGAGAGTATAATACGCATCTACCTTGTTCCAATAAACTCTTCTTATATCGCCTTGATCGGTATTGTCATTGGGAATAGAAGTGCTTGTCATTGTGGAACTGCTATAGCTGATAGTTACGGTAATCGTGCCTGCAGGTCCGTTGGGAGTATAAGCGGTAACTTCGGGAAGAACGAACCAAGCGCCTTGACCTGTATATTTGTTGGCGTCGGATACGGAATCTTTATACCAAACAACATCATCATTATTGATAGTGAATATATAACTCTCGGGATTGAAACCTTGGTCGCCTCTTACCGCAACGGCTGTATGAGGAACGATGCTGCCCATATTGATTTCGGGAGTCGCAGAATCCTCAACGCCGCCGCCTACATAATATTTAAGACCGCCTTCTTTAAGATCTTCTTCTCTGAAAGTCTTTCCTGCGAATTTATCGGCGTCCAAAGTATTGTTCCAAATTTTAAAGGTTCCTGTGGAATTGGGAGTAAACGTATCTCCGATTACGCTGTGCTTGCGACCCTTTATTGTAACAACCTGCAAGAAACCTTCGTCAAGTTCGGTATAAGGCAAACTGTAGACTTCGTTGATATTGTTGTTTTCTTTTGTTTCGAAAACCACGGAAGCGGGAGTTGCAGCAGTGGAACCGCTGGTTACCTTACCTGTTACGGTACGATTGAATACATAGAGATTGCTTTCGCCCGAATTATTGAATACTCGAATAAATATTGTATAGTCGCCTTCTTTATCGGAATCAAAGGATACGTTACGAACATAAATGGTGTTTCCTTCGATAATTCTGCTCTCTTGTACATACGCTTGGTTTCCATCGGGATTGAGAACGGAAATTTCATAACCGACAAGCATTGTGTCTTCTACATCATTCAATTCGAAACCGCCCATTGCGATGGTAGTGCTGTTGGTAAGCGTTCTGTCTGCGGTTTCCAAATCAAAACTTTCGGTCAATTCGCCTACCGAAGATTGAGAAGCAAGTCTTACTTCAAACTCCTTGGTCTCGCTGACGTTGCCTACTTTATCGCTTGCATAATAACTTATGGTCAACTTATCGGAGATATTTTCCAAAATCACTTCATCGTCTTCGTCAACGAGGTTGTACTTATCTTCGTTCTTAACGACCTTAAGTTCTTTACCCTGATGATCAACCATATCAACACCATTGATGGTGTAAATAAGGGTTGCTTTATCGTCTTCGCCGTCGCTGTATTCTACAGTGGGAACAACGAAAGTATTGTCTTCTTTCAAAACAAGATATTTTACTGTCTCGATATCTTCAACTACGGGAGCATAAGAATCCGTATAAGTGTCCTGCAAATCGAAAGTAACGGTCTTGGTTCTTGTACGGCTGTTAACTCTGGATCTGTAAACAGCGGTATAAGTACCGGGCTTCGCGTCCTCTATTTTGCTGAGGTCGAAAGCAAAACCGTCTTTCGTAAATGTAAGATTTCCCTTATCTTCATTGTAGCCGTCTACGGAAGTAGCGGAAACGGAATCGCCGTTTGCATAGATATTCTCGAAATAAACCATTCTGGAAATATCATCGTTGCTGAGGGTAAAGGAAACGGTTATATCGGCATCTTTATCCTGATGTCTGAAATCGGGCATGGGGAAAGTGATTATCGAATCGACTGCCTGATTCATAGCCTTCTTTACATTGAAGCCCCATTTCGAAGGGATCGCATTATCGATCTCATCGCCGTTTATAAGAGATGCGGGATTGTTATCGGTAACATTCAAAACATATTTGAAGAGCGAAGATGCATTGCCGTTGTCATCCCATGCCTGATACTGAATCGAATAGGAGCCTGTATATTGAGGATAGAACGCTCTGTTATCGCCGTTATCGAAAACAACTTCTTTCGTTTCATCGAAGCTTACCGCATATCCGCTGTCTTCATCGACATCTGCTTCGTAAATCTTCTGTCCGTTGGGCGCTGTTACGGTGATTTTTACCTCTACTCTCGTATCGGTGTCATCTGTAGCGCTTGCTGCGGGAAGAGTAACTTTGTTGTTAATCTGCGCAGATGCGGGAACGCCTGAAACGGAAAGTTTGGGCGCTGTGGTATCGGAGAAATTCTCCTGTACTTTTACTTCATATTCTTTGGTGTAAGACTTATAAAGGTTGCTTCCGGATTTTGTAACCTTATAAGTGAAGTAAAGCGAACCGGCTTCATTACAATTATAAGTGTAAGTTCCGTTTGCGCCGGCCTGCAAAACCGTCTTTACGCTTTTGCTGTTTACCGCTTCGACAACTATGTTTACGTCTGAAACAACATTGTCATCTTCGTCGACGAACTCGGCTTTCGGCAAAGTAATTTCGGTATCCTTGGATGCGTAAGAAGGTATTTTGTACTCCTCGGAAATGTTTAAAGCGAAATCACCGCTTTCCTTACAATAAACATTGTAAGCGTAAGCAAGTTTAGCATCGCTTTTGTACACTTCGACAAGATAAATACCCTTTTGATCTGCGGTTACCTCGTCACCCACAACATTTGCGGACTGACCGTTGGGAGCTGTCACACTTACAGTGTATCCCTCTGTTGCTGTGGGAACAGCGAATGTGTGATCGAGCTCGACCTCTGTTACAACGGTGCCGTTTGCCATCAAATTGTTTCCGGCGGCACGTCTTCCTGTGTTCTCGGCCAATACAGTCAAACCGGTATTGCCCAACAACATTGCTACAGACATCACAAGTATTAATGCAATGGTCCATAAGCGTTTTGATTTTTTCATACTGAGATTTTCTCCTCTAAAAAAGTAAAAATAGTATATGATAACACTTATTATACAATTTAACAAGATTATTGTCAAGAAAAAACAGCGGGTTTAGCAAAGATATTATTTTCTATTGAACAGATTTCTATGTAAGGCTTTATTAATTTCTGCTGTTTTGTTGATAAATGAGATATAAACCTCTTAATGTCAAGGTCCTGTCGATATAATCTATGACATTACTGTTTTGCGCAACTATCTCACTGAGGCCTCCCGTGGCGATAACTTTGGACGGAGCGCCCAATTCGATTTTCAATTTTTGAATTATATATTCCACCATTCCGATGTAGCCGAACATTATTCCCGACTGCATATTGGTAATTGTGGTTTTACCGATAGCCTTTTGCGGTACCGATAACTCCACTCCCGGTAATTTTGTAGCGACCTTAGTCAAAGAATCCGCGCCCGATTTGAGTCCGAAACTTATTGCTCCGCCCAAGAACTCTCCCGAAGAACTTATGACATTGAAGGTTGTAGCGGTACCGCAATCGATTACTATACAATTTCCGCCGTAAGTGTAGTAAGCCGCAACACAATCGACTATCCTGTCCGCGCCTACCTCTTTCGGATTATCGTATTTGATATTCAGTCCCGTCCTTATTCCCGTACCTACAACCAAAGGCTTTACGCCGAAAAAATATTCAATCATATGTCCTATCGTATAATTGAGATTGGGATTTACGCTGCTGTAAATGGCGCCCGTCACGCTTTTGGGATCTATATCGTTGAGACGCATAAGGCCTGTAAGATAAAAACCGTATTCGTCTGCCGTACGAGATGTGCTTACGGATAACCTGTAACTTTGAACAAGCTTGTCCTTTTCGAACAATCCGAATTTGAGATTGGTATTACCTATATCAACAGTGAGTATCATATTTGCTCCTCGGCAGCCGTCATTTGACATCTTTTTTTTGTTCGCGTTTTGCGGTAAATCGAAGTCTGCTCTTTTGTAAAGCATAAACAATCGCAGGTACAACGAGCAACGCCACGCCTATCTCGATTGCCGCGCTTATCGGGAACTCGATAATGAATTGCGCAACGACTCCGTTCAACTCCTCGGGAGCGCACAATACCACCAACGGCACAAACAATACAGTGTTGGTAAGAGTACCGAATGCCGCAGCAAGCGAAACCGATACCACCGAACCGAATTTGTTTTTGAATAAGCCGCTGAATCCCTTGTATGCAAAGTGCGCGATTATTCCTATGGGAATCCTTGCAACAATGGGGATCCAGAATGTATAACCGCTTGTCATCAGCATCGCAACATTGCTTGTCGGAGATATCAACGCATATACAAGACTTATTACTCCGAAGGCGCATGAAGAAAAAAGAGCCATTTTCCAATCGAAGCAAATACTGATCACAAGTACGGGCACCAAAAATACCCAAGGCAACCAACCGACAACCGCGATTATTGCCGCCGCCATAGCGCAAAATGCTATACGTTTTGATTTAGACATGTTTCCTCCGCTTGACTTCCTTATATTCAAGGATAGCCGGCATGGTTATTAACCGAAAAAAATTTTTCCGTTCGGCGTACTGATTAAGACTGCCGACAGACTATTTTATTATACCAATATAAAAATTTTTTTGCAAACAAATATGGCTATTAAATAAATATTTTTATTGTTTATTTTATACCGAAGTTATGCTTTTCCCGAATGTTTGCTCTCGAGATGATTTATGTAATCTTTGACAAGGACAACCGCGTCTTCTATATCGATTTTCGAAGTGTTTATGCATAAGTCGTAAGTATCTGCAAGTCCCCATTCTTTGAGCGCATAATTATTATGATAAGCGGCTCTCTTTTTGTCTGTCTTTTTAATGAGAGTTGCCGCGGCTTTTTCGCTCAAATCGAATCTCGCCGCTATTCGCTTTATTCTGTCCTCCGTTTCTCCGCACACAAAGATACGAAGAGTGGCAACATCTTTAAGAACCTCATCGCCGCATCTTCCCAAAATCACACACGAGTTCGAGGCAAGTTCCTTTAATATATCCGCAGTATGCATAAAAAGGCTGTCCTCGGTGAGAATGGAGTCTATCTCCATCGGCGCGCCCGTCATATAATGAGCGGAGGCAAGCGAAAACAAAAAACTGTTCGTTCGTTTTTCATCTGCTTTTTCAAAATGTTCCTTTGCTATACCGCTTTTTTCCGAGGCTTTTTCTATTATATCTTTATCATAAAGAGGTATCTTAAATTCTTCCGCCAATCTCTTGGCAAAAATTCTGCCGCCGCTGCCGTATTGCCTTCCTATTGTTATTACGATTTTCATTTTTATCACTCCTTAAGAGATTTTATCAAATCCGACAAATAATCTTTGAAACGCGCTCCGAATTCGCTTCTCAATCCGAACTCTACATTTGCGGTAAGCGCGCCGAACTTATCGCCCATATCGTATCTTCGTCCTTCGAACTCATAAACATACGCTCCCTCGGTAAGACACAATGAATTAAGAGCGTCCGTTAATTGTATTTCATTATTTCTGCCGGGCTTTTGCGTTCTTAATATATCGAATATATCCGAAGTGATTATGTATCTGCCCAAACAAGCAAGTCTTGACGGCAACTCGTTCAAAGGCGGCTTTTCTTTGATGATTTTACATTTATGCAATCTGCCGTCCGAAGAGTCGATATCCGCCACTCCGTAATTGACGATATCGTCCGTAAGCCATTCCTGCACGCCTATAATGGTCTTATGCGTGCGCTCATAGGCTTCCGCCAACTGCCTTGTAGCGGGATTGTCGGGTGAATATACCAAATCGTCCCCCAATGCAAGAGCAAACGCGTTTTTCCCGACAAAATCGCGGGCAAGATAAATTGCGTCTCCTCCGCCTTTTGGCTCCATCTGACAGACAAAAGATATTTCCGCTCGCTGTGAAATTTTTCTTAAACTTTCGGCTTCTTTGATTTTTCCGGCTTTCATTAAAGTATCTTCGAGTTCGGCATCGAATTTAAAATATTTTTCTATCGCCGTTTTGCCGGGAGCCGTTATTATCATTATTTCGGATATACCGCTGTCAACAAGTTCGTCCGCTATGTATGCGAGACACGGTTTGTCAATTATGGGAAGAAGTTCTTTGGGGAGGGCTTTCGTTATTGGCAAAAACCGTGTTCCCATTCCTCCGCAAGGTATTACCGCCTTTGAAATCATATAACATTCCTCCGTTTTGATTTAAGATCAATTCTTATATATGATTCTACGGCAAGTTTCGCACCTGCATGCTCCGTCTTCAAGTAATTCGCTTTTTCTTTTCTGTGAAAGAGCTATTCCGCAACCGCGACATGAATACATATCATCCTCGGTATTGTGATATGCCTCAACGAAAGCGGGATATTTTCCTTCTGCGGTCACGGATCTGTAAATCTCCATAGCGCTCGGATCGATTTCCCGTTCCATATCCGACAGCTTTTTTGTCAACTCTTCGATTTTATCGTTGTTCTCTTCCTTGAGTTTTTCTATTTTGTTTTTTGCGGTCATATAAGCCTGCTTATGTTTTCTGCCCGCTTCGTTCGCCTCTTTATAATTATTTACGACGCCTTCCATTTTATTTTGGGTCTCGTTGACTTTCTTTTCAAAATCGAAAAGCCTTTTTCTTATATCCTCGAGTTGTTCTATATTGCCCTCGATCGCTTCGTCGTCCTCATTGTTCTCGACAATCAAAATCAATCTTTCGAGTTCCTCGGTAAGCGCCGCCCTCTGCGCGGCAAATTCCTCTTGCGTCGATACCAATAATTGCGCCTGTTCTTCGCAATGTATGCCCGCCTTTCTGTCATTATTGAACTCTGCCTTGGCAAGCTCCATCTTTTTATAATCGTCGCTCTTTTCTATCTTATCGTAAATTCTTCTCAGGTCGATATCAACCTTTTGGTATTCCAATATCTTTTCCAAATCTTTCATATTTACCTCCGTTGGCTATTTGCGCACATTCGTTTCCGATTCCGATTGAAAAATTTTCGCAGTCGGATCTACGCACTTCATTGCATTGCGTAATTTATCGGCAAGATTTTTGATATAACATTTTTCCATAGTATAATGCCGAGGCTCTATTATTGTCAAGCGATTATCCAAAGCGTATATCGCCACATGATGTTTTACCTCTGCGGTAATAAGACAATCCGCTTGTTCTCGTAACGCCATATCGATATATGAGGTATCGCCTCCTCCGCTTCCGTTGATAACGGCAATCTTCGAAACGACTTTGTTTTCGTCTCCTATAATTCCGACAAACGGATCCGAGAAAACCTCTGCCGCGCGGCGTCTCAATTCCGATACCGTCATATATTCGGAAAGATTGCCCACTCTTCCGAAGCCTTGCTCATTATCTATATATGGCTCGAGAGGACGCATTTTTTCCACTCCCAACAATTCGGCGCAGTATTCGTTTATTCCCTCTGTTACAAAATCGAGATTTGTATGAGCCGCATAAATATTTATCCCGTTTTTTATCGCCTTTATGATTTTTCTGCCGACAACATCCGAATCCGTAACTCTCTTTATCGGCGTAAATAACATGGGATGGTGGCTTATAATCAAATCGACGCCCTTGTCTGTCGCCTCGTCGAGAACGCTATCCGTTACATCGAGACAACATAAAATCGTTTTTACTTGCGCGTCGAAGGAACCGACAAGCAAGCCTACGTTATCATATTCATAAGTAAATTGCTCGGGCGCAATACCTCGCATTATTTCCACACACTGTTTTACCGTTGCCACGTCAATAACTCCGTTATCGTATTTATTTTATTTATATTGTCTTTTGTAGGCGGATAAGCGGATATTTTTTTCAATAAAAACTCCAACTTCTCTTTTAATACAGGTTGCTTTGTATAACAAAATACCCCGTACTCAAGTTGCCGTCTGTCAAACTCGATTTTTCCTCTTTTTGCTCTTATAAAGTCGTAAAAACGCTTTCCGTCTTTAATTACAAAGTCTTTCTCTATGACATAACCGTTCTCGGACAAAAAACTTCTCAATTCGTAAAGATGATCCTGCGCGCCCAAAACAAGAGTACTTTGCGGCAAATACCTCAAAATATCAATCATGGTCAAGCCGCCGAGTCCGCAAATCGCAATGGTGTCGGCAACAAGTTTACCGCCGTCGAGCCCGTCGCACAATCGAAATTCGACATCGGAGTAATCCGAAAGCAAGAGTCTCGCTTTTTTCAGAGAATCCTTGCTGATATCCGCGGCAATTACCTTTTTTGCTTTTCCCGAATCGAGAACTTCTTTGCAAAGTTTGCCGTGATCGCAACCTATGTCGGCAAAAACTTCACAATCATCGATCAAAGAAAACGCGGCTTCGAGTCTTGTCATTGATCTATAAAATCTCGGAGTTTTTTGCTTCTCGAAGGATGACGCAATTTTCTCAACGCTTTTGCCTCTATTTGCCTTATTCGTTCTCGCGTAACGCCGAATTCTTTTCCCACTTCTTCGAGTGTTCTTTGATGACCGTCGTCAATACCGAAACGCAATCTCAAAACCATTTCTTCTCGCGGAGTCAATGTATCGAGAATGGCAAGCAATTGTTCCTTAAGCAATGAAAACGTCGCCACATCCTGAGGCGTGGTTGCCTTGTTGTCCTCGATAAAATCTCTTAAAAGACTGTCGTCTTCTTCGCCTATGGGAGTCTCCAACGAAACGGGATCCATCGCTATTCTCTGTATTTCTCTAACTCGTTCCTCGGTTATGCCCATTACTTTGCTGATTTCTTCGGGCGTGGGATCGCGACCGTACTCCTGAACCAAAAGTCTTGTAGTGCGTATCAATTTGTTTATTGTCTCAACCATGTGCACGGGTATACGGATAGTGCGGGCTTGATCCGCAATAGCCCTTGTAATTGCCTGTCTTATCCACCAAGTCGCGTAAGTGGAGAACCTGAAGCCCTTGGTATAATCGAACTTTTCAACGGCTTTCATCAACCCGAGATTGCCCTCTTGAATCAAATCGAGGAACAACATACCTCTTCCAACATATCTTTTGGCTATCGATACCACCAATCTCAAATTGGCTTCGCTGAGTTTACGTTTTGCTTCCTCATCGCCTTTTGCCATTTTCTGCGCAAGGTCGATCTCTTCTTCCATGGAAAGCAAAGGAACTTTTCCGATATCTTTCAGATATACCTTGACGGGATCGTCTATATTGACTTCCATTATGATTTTGTCGAGGGTGTCTTCTTTGATATCTATCGTACTGTCTACAACTTCGATATTGTTTGCTCGGAGTATCTTTACCACTTCGTTAAGATCCCGAGAACTGAAATCATTATCGACCGCAAGCCGAGAGCCTATCTCATCGTATGTAAGATGTCCTCTCTGCTTTCCTACGGTTATGAGCTTTTGAAGTTCTTTGGAAATATTTTCATTGAGTTCATAAGCGGGTTTTGTGTCTTTTACCACTTCGATATGGCTTTCTTCGAGTATTTTGAATACTTCTTCCATTTCCTGAGCGTCGGCTTTACATTCTATTGCCAATTTATCCGATAATTCGTCGAAGCCGATTTTTCCGTCCTTGGAATTGGCAATCAAATCCCCGACTGCCTCCATGATCTTTGCGTTTAATTTGACTTTTTTGGCCTTACCCATTTAATGTCCTCCTTTATTTTTCATACCATCTATTATCTTAATACATTTTGCTATTTGCATCAATGTGCCTTCGTCTTTTGTCTCTTTGTATTTCATCTCGAGAGCCTTTTTCCGTTCGTTCATTGCGACTATTTTCAGTTCGGTAATACACGAAAGAAACTTATCTTCGTTGTCTCCTTCCATAAATTCGTAATTAAGAACTTCATTCAAAACAGAAGCGTCGTTTTCGTCGAGTTCGGAAAACAGAGAAGTTACGCTTTCGTCGTTACGTATTTTTTCGTAAATCTTGCGATATATTCCCTCGGGAATAAAGTTTTCCGCTCTCTCGTTACATTTAGCATAATCCGCTTTTGCAATGAGACTCGCCAAAATAAATATGATTGCTTTTTCGTTTTTGTTCGCCTTTTCGACAATTTGCTCCTTTTCGGGCATCTTCGGCGTGTTTTCTTCTTGGTCGAGCGAAGCTTGCTGTTTCAAAACCGACATCGAATATCCCGTAAGTTCTTGTATTTGACCGAGATATTCTTCCTGTTCTATGGGGTTGTCCAATTGTTTGATAATTTTAACCGCATTGACCGCAAATTCCGCTTTCTCGTCCTGCGCTCCGAGATCATAACTCTTCGCCATGGTCTTTATTTTAAAACTTGTGAGCGGTACTGCATTTTTCAATAACTCGTCATAATATTCTTTTCCATAGAGCCTCAATATATCGTCAGGGTCCTTTCCGTCGGGTAATTCCACAACCTTGACATTAAGACCCGCGTTTGCCAGAATATCCAATCCTCTCATTGTCGCTTTCTGTCCTGCGGCGTCTCCGTCATAGCTTATGTAAACCTTGGAAGAAATGTTTTTAAGTTGTTTTGCCTGCGCCGAAGTGAGAGCTGTGCCCATACTTGCCACAGTCGTTATATATCCCGCCTGATGCATGGATACGGCGTCTATATGCCCCTCTACTATTATAAGATAATCTAATATACTTTTTCCTTTTTTTGCAAGATTTATACCGTATAAATTTTTGGATTTGTCGAATATAATCGATTGCGCGCCGTTTCTGTATTTCGCTATATCGCTTTTCCCCAAAACTCTGCCGCTGAACGAGACAACTTGTCCCATTATATTGATTATCGGAAACATGACTCTGTTGCTGTAAACATCGAACCATCTGTCCGCTCGCATATCTATAAGCGCGGCGGCGTGCATCTCATCCAAAGAATATCCCTTTTCTTTCAGAGCGTCGATAACTCCCGTGGAAGAGGTACTCGCGCCCAATCCGAAACGTATGATAGACTTCTTCGTGATACCCCTGTTAGTCAGATAGTCCAACATATCTTTTCCCGCAGGAGTCCAAAGATTTTCATGATAATATTTTGCGGCATCTCGCATCAGAGCATACAATCTTTCTCGTTTTTGTATTGTTTCTTTATCTTCATTGAGCTTAAATGAACTTTCGGGAAGCGTCATTCCCGCCTGCTCCGCCAAAAGTTTGATTGCGTCATATCGGGAAATACTTTCTATTTGACTCAAAAAAGTTATGGCGTTTCCCGACGCCTTGCAACCGAAACAATGATAAGAT
This sequence comes from uncultured Clostridia bacterium, assembly GCA_947581755.1. Taxonomy (GTDB): domain Bacteria; phylum Bacillota; class Clostridia; order Christensenellales; family Pumilibacteraceae; genus CANPVN01. The sequence goes on from CANPVN010000017.1 coordinate 17,467, forward strand.
TTCGTCGCGTTGTAAATTTTGAACGAGGGCTCTTTTTCGTTGTGAAAAGGACAACATGCCCAATAATCGTTACCTTTTTTCACTAATTTTGTGTAACGAGATATTAGGGTTATCAAATCCGTCTTATTCAATAATTCATCAACAAAATCTCTGTATTCCAATATATCACCTTCGTTATTACAGCAACTTCCAATTTTTCGGTATCGTTATATCTTTGAATATCATAACCGCATAATTGTCGCTCATCATCGCTATATAATCGCAAACTTTTTGTTCCCTTGTACTGTCGAGTTTTGCGATTTCTTCGGGTACAAGGTCGATGTTTTTATAGTAATATTCGTATAAAAACTTTATCATATCTATCGCCTTGCCCTCTTCGCTCTTTGCCGCAGAAGAATAATATATGTGTTCGAACATAAACTCTCTGAGAAGCGCAATCTCTTTCTCGAAGTCGGGACTCGGCGAAACAAAATTTTTTCCGTAACTGTAATCTATAACATCGGTTATCATACTGTTGATTCTCTTACCGTGAGTATCTCCGAATATTTCATGAAAGCGTGAAGGAATATCGTTTTCGGATATAATATTGCCGCGCACCGCATCATCTATATCATGATTGATATAGGCTATTCTGTCGCTCCAGGAAACCACCTTTCCCTCTAAAGTCGAGGGATTGCCTTTCGAGGTATGATTGAGTATGCCGTCTCGTACTTCGTAAGTCAAATTCATACCCCTGCCGTCATATTCCAAAACGTCAACAACTCTCAAAGATTGTTCGTTGTGCTTGAAGGGAGTAAAGTAATTCAACGCTTTTTCCCCCGCATGCCCGTATGGAGTGTGCCCCAAATCGTGACTCAAGGCTATCGCTTCGGTCAAATCTTCATTGAGTCTCAATGCTCTTGCAATCGTCCTTGCAATCTGACTTACTTCCAAAGTATGTGTAAGTCGTGTCCTGTAATGATCTCCTTCGGGCGCCAAAAAAACCTGTGTCTTGTGCTTTAATCGTCGGAACGCTTTACAATGAAGTATACGATCTCTGTCGCGCTGAAATTCCGTGCGAATGAGACATTTTTCCATAGGAAAACGCCTGCCTGCGGTATCCGCAGACTTCTTTGCGTAAGGAGACAAATATTGTTCCTCTATCTGTTTTGTGACTTCACTGTAATCCAAAAGAATAAACTCCTTAATAGGATTCTAAGGCACTTTCCTCGCTGCTCGGAAAAAGCGCCTCGTTTCAAAAAATATAAATTTTCAAGAGATTTTTTCTCTTGTGATGCGAAAATCCGACAATGTTTTGTTGATTGCATACTGTCCCATTTTCACAGATGGCATTTTATCAAAATAAAACATCTTTGTCAAGTAAAATCTCGCTTATGCGCAAAATATTTGTCTCGTTTTTATTGCGCTATGCAAAAAGGGTTTATCTCTTTCGAAATAAACCCTCGATAATACCCATTGGTAGTTATTTATTATTTTGTCTTTTTGGGATTCTTTATTGCCGCTTGTGCTGCCGCAAGACGGGCAATGGGAACACGGAACGGCGAGCATGAAACATAGTTCAATCCCACTTTGTGACAAAATTCTATTGTTGCGGGATCTCCGCCGTGCTCTCCGCATATACCGAGTTTGATGTCGGGTCTTACGCTCTTTCCTTTTTCAACGGCAATTTGTACAAGTTGACCTACGCCCTTTTCATCTATACGAGCAAAGGGATCGGACTCAAAAATCTTCTTTGTGTAATAATCATTGAGGAATTTTCCCGCGTCATCACGGCTGAATCCGAAAGTCATTTGAGTCAAATCGTTTGTTCCGAATGAAAAGAATTGGGCTTCGGTAGCTATTTCGTCTGCCGTAAGAGCGGCTCTGGGAATTTCGATCATCGTACCGATGAGATATTTGAGATTTACCTTCTCTCTTTCGATTATCTTATTCGCAGTCTCGACTACTATTGCCTTGACATATTTCAACTCATTGACATCGCCTACAAGAGGAATCATGATTTCGGGAACGATATTCCAACCCTTTTCACGATTTACTTCGATAGCCGCTTCTATAACTGCAGTGGTTTGCATTTCGGCGATCTCGGGATAAGTTACGGCAAGACGGCATCCTCTGTGACCCATCATAGGGTTAAATTCATGCAATCCTTCGATCGTATGTTTAAGTTCCTCGAAAGGAAGGTTCATTTCCTTTGCCAAATCTCTTATATCGTCATCATCATGAGGAACAAATTCGTGAAGAGGCGGATCCAAAAATCTTATGGTCGCGGGTCTTCCTTCCAATGCCTCGTAAATGCCTTTGAAGTCGGCTTTTTGCATGGGCAACAATTTTGCCAAAGCCTTCTTCCTTTCATCTACGGTTTTGCTTACGATCATTTCTCTCATCGGCATAATTCTGTCGGCATCGAAGAACATGTGTTCCGTTCTTGTCAAGCCTATACCTTCGGCGCCGAATTTTACGGCTTGCGCGGTATCCTTGGGAGTATCGGAATTCGTGCGAATCTTGAGCGTTCGATATTTATCCGCCCAATCCATGACTGTCTTGAAATCGCCCGTCAAAGATGCGGGTTCGGTCGGAATCTGCTTATCATAAACCAAACCTGTAGCGCCGTCAAGAGAAATCCAATCGCCTTCCTTCAATTTTTTGTCGGCGATATCCATGAATTTTCCTTCTTCATCTATGTTGGTGATTGCGTGGCAACCCGAAACGCAACATGTTCCCATACCTCTCGCAACTACGGCGGCATGGCTTGTCATACCACCGCTTGCGGTAAGAACGCCTTCGCAAACATTCATACCTTCGATATCTTCGGGGCTGGTCTCTCTTCTTACGAGAATAAGTTTTGCCTTTTTGTTTTGTTGTTTCAATTCGCACGCTCTCTCTGCGGTAAAGACGATTTGACCGCAAGCCGCGCCGGGAGACGCGGGCAATCCCGAAGTAAGAGGATCGGATTTTTTCAATTCCGAAGGAACAAATTGAGGATGAAGCAACGCATCGAGTTGCTTGGGATCTATCATGCAAAGCGCTGTTTTTTCGTCTATCATTCCCTCGCTTACCAAATCAACGGCAATCTTAAGCGCAGCCTTTGCCGTACGTTTTCCGTTACGAGTCTGGAGCATATACAACTTGCCTTCTTCGATGGTAAATTCCATATCCTGCATATCGCGATAATGCTTCTCGAGCGTTTGAGTTATTTTTTCGAACTGATCGAAAAGAACGGCGTTTTGTTCCTTGAGCTTGGATATGGGATTGGGAGTTCTGATTCCCGCAACCACGTCTTCGCCTTGCGCGTTCATAAGATATTCGCCGAACAAGCCCTTTTCGCCCGTGGAAGGATTCCTCGTAAACGCAACGCCCGTTCCCGAGGTCTCTCCTTTGTTTCCGAATACCATTATCTGAATATTTACGGCAGTTCCCCAACTGTAAGGAATATCGTGCATACGTCTGTATGTGTTTGCGCGAGGATTATCCCAAGATCTGAACACTGCCTTTGTCGCTTCCAAAAGCTGAACATGCGGATTTTGAGGGAAGTCCTCTCCCTGCTGTTTTTTATAATTGTCTTTGAATAAATCAACTATGCCCTTAAGGTCGTCCGCCGTAAGTTCCGTATCGGAAGTATATCCCTTGGAGTCTTTTATTTCTTTAAGAATTTTTTCGTATTTTTCTTTGGGCTGTTCCATAACGACATCGGAAAACATCTGTATAAATCTTCTGTAAGAGTCATAAGCAAAACGAGGATTTCCCGTCTTTTTTGCCAAACCCTCTACCGAATCGTCGTTAAGTCCCAAATTCAATATTGTATCCATCATGCCGGGCATAGACGCGCGCGCTCCGCTTCTTACAGAAACGAGCAAAGGATCGGAAGGATCTCCGAACTTTTTGTTGTACATCTTTTCCAATTTTGCCAGCGCTTCGAATATCTGGTTCTCGATTTCCGAATTTATGTTCCTTCCGTCTTCGTAATATTTTGTGCATGCCTCGGTCGAAACGGTAAATCCTTGAGGCACGGGCAATCCCAAGCCCGTCATTTCCGCTAAATTTGCTCCTTTTCCACCAAGCAACTCACGCATTGTTCCGTTGCCTTCGCTGAAAAGATAAACATATTTTTTCGCCATAAATTTTCTCCTTTATTTACGCATATAAAAATCATCGCCGATTATTATACCACTTATTTCCAAAAAATGCAATTAATTTTGTTTTAATAATAAACAAAAAACGCGAATAATTATAATAAATCTTCGCTCCCGACAAAATAATCTTGTTTTCCGAATCATCTCAAAGATATTCCACACATTTCAATGCTATCGAAAATTTGCTTTCTATCGCCCGCAAAAGCTTTACAAGACAATTTCTTACGAGCGTTATATCGATGTCTTTTCGAAGTCGATCCACTTCTGTCGCCGCAACATACGATACGAGAACGGGCATGGTTTGGATATTCTCCTCGTTTCCGAACTTACGGATCCGTCCCGAATATCCCGAGTTTATCCAAAGTTCCAAAATGTATTTCAAAGTAGCCAACATAGGTTGTACTCCATCGAAAATCATGGCTTTAAGCGTCCTCATACATAAATAAAAACTCCCGAGATCTGCTTCCGTTATCATCGACTCGCTGAGTTCGCTTATTATACTTCCGCAAATATACCTTTCCGTCTCCGCCATAGCCATACTCATATCCGAGATTTGTTCGCACCCCGTCACCGTATAAAACCCTTTTTTCTCGGAAAGAGTGTAATTGCCGAAATTAAAAGGAATTGCCGCGAATTTGAGTTTCGCCCCCGACTTTCGCACTCCTTTTACGGTGGCTTTCAGTATTCCCGCATCGGGAGTAAAAAGCGTTATCGTTTTATCATAATCTTTGTAATCGTATGCCGATAACACGATGGCAGAATAGGTATGTATATTCAATCGCTATTTTTCCTCCGTATCGCGCAAATTTTTATATAACATATAATAACCGAACTCACCCGTTAACTGAAACAATTTCCAAGCAATGTCGGCAGCGGAATCGTTCATAAGCACCTCCCGATTTCAGTATGTTACCGCTCGGAGAAATTTATGCTTTCAATTATCGTTCTTCAGATTATAGCCTATATCGTTCAAAATATTTTTTCTGTCACGCCAATTTTCTCTTACCTTAACGAACAACTCGAGATAAATTTTTTGTCCCAGAAGTTTCTCGATGTCGCGTCTTGCCGAAGCGCCTATATGTTTGATCATCGCTCCGCCCTCGCCTATTATTATCTGTTTGTGCGTATCCTTTTCGCAAAATATATCGGCTTCTATCCTTACGATTTTTTCGCCGAACTCCATTTTGGTTATGCTTACTCCCACGCCGTGCGGTATCTCGTCATTGAGCAACAAAAGCGCTTTTTCTCTTATTATCTCGCCCGTCATAAAACGCTGAGATCTGTCGGATAACTCATCTTCGGGATAATAAGCGCCCTCTTCCGTACACTCCGATCTCAAAACCTGTTTCAATAATTCTATATTATTGCCCTTCAGCGCGGAAATGGGAACTATTTCTTTTACTCCCACAGGAGTCGCCTTCGTAAGAGGCGCAAGTTTTTCCATCATGGGAAAAACCTTCTCGTAGTTTACAAGATCCACTTTGTTTATCGCAACATATACGGGACTGCCGTAAGCGAACTGCGCTTTGACAAAATCAACTTCGGCGTCTCCGAATTTTTTGGACGCATCCAAAAGTACCAATATAGCGTCTACGCCTTTTGCCGCATTCTTTATCTCGCGTTCCATATAATTGCCGAGTTCGTTGCGCGGCTTGTGATACCCGGGCGTATCCAAAAATACCATCTGGTAACCGTCTTCGGTCAATATCCCAGTAATTCTGTCTCTCGTAGTCTGGGCTTTGGGTGAAACTATCGAAATCTTTTCGCCTATAAGACAATTCAGCAAAGATGATTTACCCGTATTGGGTCTGCCCACTATGGCAATAAAACCGCACTTCATGCTTCTTCCCTCTCGAGTTTTAATTCGCTCATTATAAGTTCTTCTTTTTGACGCATTGTTTTTTTGTCCTCTTCTTCGATGTGATCGTATCCGAGTATATGCAAAAGTCCGTGCACAAACAAATAAGTCATTTCTCTGTCAAGGCTATGACCGTATTCCTCGGCTTGCTCCGCGGCGCGTTCCGAACATATCATTATGCTGCCTATTTCCACGGTTCGCGTGTCGGGATTATATTCGTAAAAATAATTTTTTTTGATAAAAGGCTTTACTTCGGTTATCATCGGAAAAGATAAAACATCGGTTACACTGTCGATATTTCTCGTTTCCTTATTTGTCTGTTTTATGGTATCTTTGTCCGCTTCTATTACTTCTATCGAAGGGCGTCCCGACAACTCCAACAATTCATAAGTAACTTTTGCCGCCTTCTTCATAAGAGGAGTAAAATCTCCCGTCAATGTTATCATCTGTCTCCTCCCGGATATTTTACTCTTCTGTGATATTGTCCGCCGAACGCATCTATGATAGTGGTTCGTATTACATCGAGATCTCTCATGGTGATGTCGCAGTTATCGAATTGTCCCTGCGATATTCTTTGATGAATGAGGGAATGTAAAAGTTTATCGACTTTTTCGGCGTCGGGATTGTCCATCGCTCTTATCGCGGCTTCTCCGCTGTCGCAAATCATAATTATCGCCGCAATCTTACTGCGTGGCGTCGGTCCGACATAAGCATAGTCTTTTTCGTCAACGAAACTGTCCGTCAATTGCTTTGCCTTGTGGTAAAACACCGCCAAAGGAAGCGTTCCGTGATGTTCCAATGTAACCACCGCAACCTCTTCGGGTATCCTGTATTCCTTGCACAAAGAATATCCTTGCGTAGCATGACTCCTTATTATATCCGCGGAAACTTCGGGCAATATATCGTCATGAGGATTATAATCCGATTGATTTTCACTGAAGTATCCCGGATTTATGAGTTTTCCGACGTCATGATAATATGCACATGCCCTGGCAAGATAGGGATTTTCCCCGATAGCCGTCGCGCATACTTCGGCATAATTTGCCACCATAAGTGAATGGTTGAAAGTACCGGGCGCTTCTTCTATAAGTCTTTTTATCAAAGGAGCGTTATGATCCGTCATTTCTATCAATCGGGTATTGGTAACAAGGTTGAAAATACTTTCGAACAACGGTTGCAGAATTATGGCAAGAATCAGTTGCGCTATTACCGAAATTCCCATATACAACATGTGAGGCAAAATTCCCGTAAACTTTGTATAAGGAATCTGACTGAGAGCCAAAATTATACATAGAGAAATAGCGCTGACTATTACGCCTTTTATTATAAAACTCAATTTCTTCACATTGTAAGAAACGGTATAAGAAACAAGCGCGCCCAAAACGAAACCGACTACAAACATAACGGTGCAATTCACATAATAAATCGGTTCCTTGTCCATCAGAAACGCCTCGCAAAGAAGCGTCAGAAGCACACACGTATTACATGTGAAATTTGAAATAAAGGCGTCTCTTCGTCTTGATAACGGCGCTATCAGATATGCCGTCAAAAATACAGGCATCAGATATATATCTATAAGTTCGGCATAAATACAAAGAATATAAGTAAAGATAATTGCCGTGAGTTGCGACATCAGATATTTTACATTGATAAAGAGTTCCGTTCTCGAGAAATAACAGTAAATCGCAAAAGCCGAAAACAATAAAAGAAAGGCAAATATCAAACTGAGATATGTAGCCAAAGAAGATCGGTCGTTTATTTTATCGATGAACAGGTATTTTATCAGAGTAGCCGCCATCGTCAATAAAAACGAGACGAAAATAGTTAAAATCGACAAGACTATTTTCTTTTGTTTCTTTTCGGAACCTACATTTGAAATATAATTATTTATTTCCAAGTTTATCCCCTCCCGCTTTGGAATACGCCTGCACTATTCTTTGAACCAATTCGTGACGCACTATGTCTTTTTCGCTTAGAATGCAGACTTTTATATCTTCGATATCCTTAAGTATCTTTACGGCTTGAATAAGACCGCTTTTTGCCCCCGAGGGCAAATCCACTTGAGTAATATCGCCGGTAACTATTATTTTACTACCGAATCCCAATCTTGTCAAAAACATTTTCATCTGTTCTTCGGTGGTATTTTGCGCTTCATCGAGAATTATGAAAGAGTCGGAAAGCGTTCTGCCTCGCATATATGCAAGCGGCGCTATCTCTATTACTCCGCGCTCCATAAGCCTGGTGTAACCGTCCAATCCCAACATATCTCCGAGAGCATCGTACAAAGGTCTGAGATAAGGATCTACTTTTGTCTGTAAATCTCCCGGCAAAAATCCGAGTTTTTCGCCTGCTTCCAACGCAGGTCTCGATAAAATAATCTTCTGCGTTTGTCCCGCCTTATATGCCATAACGGCAAGCGCTACGGCAAGATAAGTCTTACCCGTGCCTGCAGGTCCTACTCCGAAAACCACGGTGTTTTCTTTTATCGCTTTGACATATTCCCGCTGTCCGAAAGTTTTGCATTTTATCTGTCTGCCTTTTGCTGTAACCGCAACCACTTCTTTGGAAAGTCCTATTATATCGTCGGGCTTGTCCGATTCGATGAGGTCTATACTTTGTCTGACTTTTTCTCGGTCGATTTCATACCCGTCGGACAACAACTTTATCAGCGAACGAATAAGCATTTCCGCCTTAACGACATTTTCTTCCTCTCCGACTACCCTGACTCCGTCCGAAAAAATTTTTACCGCTACCGAAAACGCTTTTTCGATGAGCAAAATATTTTCGTCGAAATTGCCGAAAAGACTCGATATTAAATCTTGTGAAAATACTATTTCTTTGGTCATATTGCTCCGTTTTTTATATTAAAGGCATTTCCGCCTGTAAAAACAAATCCGCTTTTGTCAGATTGCCGCCGATGTCGGTTTTTACGAGTATCGCTTCGGTTTCGCTTCCGCCGCAAGAAATTATCATTTCGAGAATTTTTTCTTTTTTCCAACTTTCTATCGCACCGTCAATGTCATTGTCGATTATGTCCCGACATGTTTCATAATATACCGTACGAGTATATTTTATAGGGAAAAACAAATTTTCGGTAAGAAATTGCCGCTTCGTTTCCTGTCGGAAAGTTCGAAACTCAACGGGTTTTTTGCCGCCTATCTTAAGACCGAAAATCTCGAATGATGAACGCACCTCTTTATTGCCGGTGTCTTTCTCGGTCATTACCGTTTCCGAAAATATCGTGCTTGCGGTAAAAGAAACTATTCCGTACACTCGCCCCTTGGCATTCCGAAGTCCCAACGATTCTCCGTTAGTATCGAATATTTCTCCGGAAATAAGTTCGGTGCCCGCAGATATATTATCTCCGATATTCACTTTTGCCGTACCCTCGTCAACGATTATTCGCGTGATGCGAGCATCGTACTTGCTGACAAGAGAAATTTCGGGCTCGGTTATGGGATTCGTAAATTCCGTATCTTCGAATACGGTTATCTTCAAAGTAGTACCGACTATCTCAACCGAACTTTCGGCTATCCCATCCATATCGTTCAGCAGCATGCGGACTCCGAAAGCATCGAGTTTTCTTTTAACCATTCCCACCGCTATGCCGTTATCTTCGAGTCTTCGCTCGATACTTAAAGAATCCGTTCTTTCGTTTCCGCCGATTTCCACTTTCCAGATGAAATTTTCTCCGATAATCGAGACGGTCCCGAAAATTATCACACCGATAATCAAGCCTATACGACTCAATGCGGATTTCAGAAATTTTGAAATGCCGTATTCCCCAACTATGCTATAATTATAGCATAGCTTTTCCAAAATAGCAAAAGTTTTTTTGCATTGTTTCTTTTTTATATTAAAAAACATCGATTTGGGAGACTTCCTTTCGACTTTTTCGATGCTTATGTTCTCGTCGGCGAGTTTTGTCAATAAAAAACTCTGGTTATATCCGTCGACTTCTATTCGTTTATATCCTTTGAATCGGCTTATAATGTCTCTCATAAATCGTTTATCGTCACTCCCGTTATCTTTCCCGTAAGAGTTATTGCATTTTGTTCGAGCCCTTCTATATTCAATTCGCCGCTTATCTCTATAATTTTTCGGGCGCATAACAAAACGATTTTTTCGTCGCTTATCTTTGTTATCTTCCGAAAGCCGTCAACATACAACGCGTTGCCCCCCAAATGTATGATATTAAATTCGGGCGTGAACTTATTACCGACACTTTTTATCGCTTCATTGAAAAAACTCATAATTCCCCCTTAAATTAATCTATGAAGAATATCTCTTAAAAATGATATCGGCTTATGCTTGATAAATACCTTTTTTTATGTTACAATACTTATATGAGAATAGATAAATTTTTAAAAGTTTCGAGAATATTAAAACGACGCAGCGTCGCAAACGATGCGTGTTCCGCAAACCGCGTAAGCGTAAACGGTGTGGTTAAAAAACCTTCTTACCAACTGAAAACAGGAGACGTTGTGGAAATAGTATTCGGAACAAACACTCTGAAATTCCGTGTCGTCTCTTTGAAAGAAACCGTCAAAAAAGAAGAAGCGGAGACTATGTATGAAGTCATCAACGATTAAAGCCGTGATTTTGTGCGCAGGTTCGGGGTCTCGCACAGGTCTTTCATATAACAAAGTTCTGCATTACTTCGGCGCTAAAACGGCTGTCGAGTATTGTATCGACGCCTTCCATGCCGCAGATATTACCGATATAACCTTGGTCGCCGCGCAAAGAGACAAAGATAGGCTACGCGCTCTTGTCCCCGATCCTTCCGTTAAAATTTGCGACGGCGGAGAAACCAGATTCCAAAGCGTAAAAAACGCGCTGGAAACTTTGGATGATTGCGATATAGTTGTCATCCATGACGGCGCACGCCCTTTCGTCACTCCCGAAACAATAAAGGATTCCGTTATATCGGCGCAAAAATTCGGCAGTGGTATCGCGGCAGTCCCCGCTCTCGATACCGTAAAAATCGCCGAGGACGGAATAATAACGAGCCACCTTAAAAGAAAAAATACTTTCCTTATTCAAACTCCTCAAGCATTTGATTACGGTCTTATCTCACGCGCCTATTCAAAAGCCCGAGGCGAATTTACCGACGATAGCGAAGTCTTTCAAATTACAGGAAAAAACATTCATTTAAGCCATGGGGAATATGCAAATATAAAGATAACGCGTCCAGAAGATTTGTTTGCATTGCCTCGGGGCGTATTTGCGGGAATAGGTTTCGATCTTCATACCGCCGAATTCGGTAATGAAATAACTTTGGGCGGAATAAAAATTCCTTGTGATATGCGTCTTGTGGGTCACAGCGACGCAGATGTTCTTATCCATGCGATTATGGATGCTCTGCTTTCTGCAGAGGGACTTCCCGATATAGGCGTTCTTTTCCCCGACACCGACGACGCATATCTCAACATAGACAGTACCGTCTTACTGACAAAAGTCCTGTCTTTGATGAAAAAGGAAATATCAAGCATATCATGCGTCATTATAGCGCAGAAGCCGAAACTCGCTTCTTACATTCCCCTTATGCGGGAAAAACTTGCTTCCGTTCTGAATATAAGTCGCGAAAAGATAAATATTTCCGCAACGACAACGGAACATCTCGGTTTGATAGGAGACGGAAAAGCGATCGCCGCTTCCGCAATGACTCTGTTGAAAGATTAAACTATTTCTATTTTGAAATCATATTGAAATTCCACGTTTTTGAATAAATTATCTTTATCGGGTTCGGACTCGAATTTCGAAACCGAAGTTCTGTAAAATTTATTGTTAAGCCCCATAATATCGCAATCGAGTTCCGTCGCCTTGTTCCGACAACTCTCGATTTGTTTTACCACATACTCTTCCACATGTTCCGAAAGACGTTTATATAATTTATCGCTTTCGAATCCTTGCTCGTAACGCAAGATATTCATGTAGCGTCGATCCTCTATTTCGAGTTTCATTTGCAACTTGATTTTGAGGATTTTTCTGCCATCGTCTTCGAATTTTGCAGAGGTAGAAAGATTTTTAGACTTCATAGTCAAGGGAATTTCGGGAATGTTATTTCCGAAAATATCGATATTGCGGAGAAAAACAGAACCGATACTTACCTTTTTATCCAACCAATTCAAACCTTTGAATTCCGCTTCGCCAATAGTGCCCAACAATTTTCCCGATTTGAAAATAAAGACGATGTCGCTTTTATCAAGTTCGGACTTTTCTTGTCCTCCGTCGCCGCCGCCACTCTCTCCTGAATTTCCTCCGCTTCCGCCGCTTTCTCCTCCTTTGCCGCCGCCGCTTTGACCTCCTTCGCTTTGACCGCCGCCGCTACCTCCGCTTTGACCGCCGCCGCTCTCTTGAGAAGAGTTTTTGCCGCCGCTACCGCCTTCTTGTTCGGACTCTGTTTGCAAAGCGGGTATATAAGCGACCTTTGACTTGGAATTGGTAAGATTGAGAAACTTCAAAAGCGAAACTCTTACCATGTGCACACCGTAGTGCGCATAAGAAATAAAACTGCTGAGTCCCATGCTGTCTATTTCACTGAAAGTACTCGCTTTTTGCAACAATTCGTCGGCGGTTCCTTCTTTGGGTGAGACTATGGTTATCTCGGGATTTACTTCTCCCGAAGAAACGAGATATTCAAGAGTCGGAACGGGATCGCCTTCAATGAATTTCTTCCCTAAAATGATAAGTCCGCAATGCCCGAGTTCCACGGCTTTTCCCGTCTTTATATTCATATTTTCGACAGCCTCTCCGAGAGATTTTCCCGTTGCGTAAATCAATTTTTGGCTGCCTTGATCTCCTTGTTTGGGGACTATAATCTGCGCGGAAACTTTCAAACCGTCGGACTTTTCGTCAACATCTATCCCCAAAGAAGATACCATAATACGGTTATTTATGTCAGGGCGTTTTGTCAGTCCGCTCGGCCACATAAAAAGTACTATTATAAAAATCACTATTCCGATTTTTATGAGCAAATTTCTTGTTTCATGCTTCATCTTCGGCTTTCATCTCCTCTTTCTGCTTTCTTTTCTCCCAAAGTTTTTTGATTGACGCCGACAAAAGAACGAAAACAGGCAATATGAACTCGAAAAACATTGTAAAATATACCATTATGCCCGTTGCAAAAGTATATAAAACTTGATCCGACTTAAACACAAAAACAGAAACGATATATAATATCACAGCCGCTATGGCAGATATTATCGGGTAATTTTCCTTCTCGAAAATATATGCTATGTTTCGGGTAACCATATAAAAAAGCAAAATCGCTTCGATAAAGACCGTAATTATCCAAATCGTGAAAATCAACAAGTCAAAACGTCCGTATGTGTGACTCGTAGAGAAAAGCGATAAATTACTGATATTATGTCCGAAATCCAACAACTCGGGAATATTCGTATAACTTGAAAAAAGTATGCAGGAAAAGAATACGACCAAAAGCGACGACACGGCAAATCCTATCAAACTCCAACCGACGAAAAATTTACTCTGCTTGATTTTCCCCATAAAGATAAACAGCAAGGAAAAATCCGCATACCAAATGGGAAAATGGTATATGCCCGTAAAAAACTTTTTTGGCGAGATATTCAGAAACGGCAAAAGATTTTCAAAATCTATGTTACCTACGAACATCACCATAAGCACGATCATGCTGATTAAAATATACGGGCAGAGAAACTCGGAAAATCTGCCTATGGAACGCAAAGTCTTTACAGCGCAAAAGGCAAATAAAAACACCAAAGGAATCACGCTTATCGGCCAGGAAATATTTACCGTGGCGCTTATTGTAAAAAACAATTTGATCTCATTTATCGCAAGACTTATCTTTATGATCTGATAAAATGCAAATACAGCCACCAACGCCTTAGCCGTTATTCTCCCCAATGTCTGTTCGAGAATCTCGTAAAAAGTCAAGTCGGGAAAAAGTCTGAAGATATATAAAATCATCAAAAGTATTATAAATTCGATGAGTAAAGCGATTGCGATCACAAGATATCCGTCGTGTCCCGCTATCTTCAGAATGAGCGTGGGAAACATAAACAGCTTGAGAGCCATGGTAAGAATAAAAACCAAAATGGTGAATTGCTTCGTATTGATAAGTTTTTGCATCATTTTTGCCTCGTCTCATTTATATTTGATATTGATTTAGGACGTTTTTTCATATCGAGCAAAGGACGCTTGACAAGCGCATCCTTCAAATCATCGAATACGAGCGGAGCAAAAGGAGCCATGAAGGGTGTTCCGAAACTGTCGAGAGATACAATATAAAAAAGCACAAACATTGTAGCATATAAAAGTCCGAACAAGCCCGCCAGACCGCCTGCAAATACAAATACCACTCTTAAAATCGAAAAAATACCGACGTCGTTGGGTACTGCGTACAAGGCAATCGAACTCAATGCAACGAACATTACCGAAGGCGAACTTATCACTCCCGCGTTTACCGCAGTCTCGCCCAAAACGAGTCCCCCGACGATACTCATAGCCATTCCCACCGCTCTCGGCATTCTTACGCTCGCTTCTCGTATGATTTCAAACAACAATATCACAAACAAAATTTCGGGAACAGGTGAAAGCGGAATGCCTTTTATCGCGTCCATCAAAGTCACTAAAAATCTCAGAGGGATAACGTCATAATGAAACACTTGCAAGGCAACATACAACCCGGGCAAAAGAACTGCGATAATTATGGAGATATATCTTATGAATCTGAGAAAAGTGGAAAAGGAATGACGCTCATAATAATCCTGACTGTTCTGAAAATCCTCGATGAATAAAAAAGGTATGGTTATTGCCATGGGAGAACCGTCAACAAGCAGCACAATTCTTCCTTCGAGCATTTTCGCAACAACTATATCGGGTTTTTCGGTTACGCCCGTCTGATGAAATAAAGATAAAGGATGAGGTTCCAAAAGCGGTTGCAGATAATGACTGTCTACCAAAGAGTCTATATTTATCGTATTGATTTTCTTTCGTATCTTTTCCACAAGTTCGGGTTGTACTATTGTAGAGATATAAAGCATCGCCACGGTGGTATTGCTGACTTTTCCCACGATAAATTTTTCTATAGCCAAAGCGGGTGTTCGGAGTCTCCTCTCTATCAATGAAAGATTTGTCTTGAGATCTTCTATAAAGCCCTCTCTCGGACCTTTCGTCACCGCTTCCGTCGGAGGCTCCATAACGGATCTTTTTTCGTATTTTCTGACATTTATTATAAGCCAACCCTTACTGCCCTCTATAGCAAGCGCGGCGTCACCCGAAAGTAAACTTTCGATAATTTTCGTTTTTTCGGTCTCTTTGGTTATTTCTCCGTTATAAACGGTACTCTTTTTGACATCGTCGAGATCCTTTGCCGTACACTTATGCTCTACGGCAAACAAGATTTCCCTTATCGCCTCGGAATCGGACATATCGGGGTCAAACAACAAAACTCCGTTGCGAGTCCCGCTTTTGAATTCCCGCTTACCCATTCTTTCTTTGGTGGCAAATACGTCTAATATGGAATTTACTTTGTTTTCGAATTTGCTCATAAATTAAATTTGTGTATTTTACAGGGTTTTTTATTCGTAGAATAGAATTTCTATTCTACGGAGCCGTTTATAAAAGCCGAGAGAAATTCTCTCGGCTTTTTTGTATGTGTCGCTTTTTATCTCCGTTTATAAGTCAATGAGATGTTTTGAGTTATTATCCATAGCGTTATTCGTTACTTAATATCTCTTCCAATAGTAATTATAATAAGTATTTTTAAGATATTTGGCGTTTTGCTCGGGGTTGCCTAAATCCACAGGTTCGGAATCGGTCATATCTTCTTTTGTTGAAACTTTCCAACCTGTGGGATTTTTGAATATTACTCTTGTAAGTCCGCTGCAACCGCTGAACGCATAATCGCCTATCGTCTGCACATTTTCTCCTATTGTTACACTTGTAAGTCCTCTGAAACCGCAAAACGCACATCGTTTAATTTCGGTTATATCTGTCGGAATAACAAGATCTTTTATTTCTTCGTTATTCAAATATAAGTGGTCAGCATAATATAAAGGATTGGAATAACTACCTTCAAAGTCTATTTTACACCAAGCGGATAAATTGCTTATAGTTACTTTTTCAAGTCTGCTACAACTATTGAACGCATGATCGCCTATCGTCTGTACACTATCGCCTATCGTTACACTTGTCAGTCCGCTGCAATAATAGAACGCAGATGAGCCTATTGTTTGTACATTTTCTCCTATCGTTACACTTGTTAGTCCGCTGCAAACAGAGAACGCACTACTGCCTATCGAGGTTACACTATTCGGTATCTTTAATTCTCCTGTAATTCCGCTGCATCCATAGAACGCCCATTCGCCTATCGTCTGTACATTTTCTCCTATCGTTACACTTGTCAATCCGCTGCAAACAGAGAACGCACTACTGCCTATCGTCTGTACATTTTCTCCTATCGTTACACTTGTAAGTCCGCTGCATTTATAGAACGCATCGTTGCCTATCGTCTGCACATTTTCTCCTATCGTTACACTTGTTAATCCGCTGCAACAAGAGAACGCATATTGTTTGATTTCGGTTATATCTGTCGGAATAACAAGATCTTTTATTTCTTCGTTATTCAAATATAAGTGGCAGGCATAATATAACGGATTAGAAGCATAATCTTCAAAGTCTATTTTACACCAAGCGGATAAATTGCTTATAGTTACTTTTTCAAGTCCGCTGCAATCATCGAACGCACGATAGCCTATCGTCTGTACATTTTCTCCTATCGTTACACTTGTAAGTCCGCTGCATTTATAGAACGCATCGTTGCCTATCGTCTGTACATTTTCTCCTATCGTTACACTTGTAAGTCCGCTGCATTTATAGAACGCATCGTTGCCTATCGTCTGTACATTTTCTCCTATCGTTACACTTGTAAGTCCGCTGCATTTATAGAACGCATCGTTGCCTATCG
>CANPVN010000018.1 GCA_947581755.1 uncultured Clostridia bacterium
TGATTTAGACAACTATTTGAGGAGAAAATACAAAACCATTGATGCTTTGATTGCGGTTGGCAATAGTATGTCGCAAGAAGTAGCCTATTTCCCGCCACAAATAAACCAAAATAATTATAATGATTTTCCTAAAGAATATAGCTTTTTAATCCAAGATTGGTTTGGTATTTTGGCAGATGTTTTACTGAAAAAGGCTATTATAAAAAATTTAGAAGAGTTTATTGATCATATCGGATAGAGAGTTATATTTCAGCCTCGTCAAATGGAGTGGCGCTTTACGATAGACCTTACGGCTACTTAATTTCGCACGATGGAACAGGTTGTGCTTTTCCGATTGCCTAAAATAATATATTCATAAACAATAAAAATCAGTCGGGAGAATTTTCTCTCGGCTTTTTTTTATATTGAGAGAATTTGTCTTTATCGGTTATCTTTTTCGTTTTTTGTGTCAAAAATAAATTATAACTCTATTGACTTGAATTGCTTGACAAATTCGATGATTTGGTTTATAATTTTTTGTGTCAAAAATAAAATAGTATCCTATTGATACGGAGATTACAATGATAGATTTTTCTGAATATGAACGAACAAGGACGTTATTCGGTGGTTCGGAACGCAAAGTAGGCTTGAATATCAACGATTTCGAATACATGATAAAGTTCCCAAAAAAGACCGCATTCGGCAAGCGGAATAATCATATATCCGAATATCTCGGTTCGCATATATATGGTTTACTCGGATACAATGTTCAGGAAACTCATCTCGGCGTGTACAGCGGCGAAGAGGTGGTTGCCTGCAAAAATTTCATTCTCGACGGAGAGGAGTTTGTTCCGTTCAATGATGTCGGAGAAAGTTCGCTTGAACGCAATAAAGAAGTTTATCAATATTCATACGAAGATATAATGCAGATGCTGCACGACAACGTTAAACTTACCGACGTGCAAGAAACAGTAAGTATATTTTGGGAAATGTATGTTGTTGATGCATTGATAGGAAATTTCGATCGTCACGGCGGCAATTGGGGGTTTATCAAGCGAGGCAATAAATATTCGATTGCGCCCATATTCGATAACGGGTCATCTCTTTATCCCAATTTGACGGATGAGGGTATGATGAAGAAGATAATGGATTCGGAAGAACTCACAAACGAGAGGATTTACAAATTTCCCACGTCGCAGGTAAAATTAAACGGAGAAAAAAGTTCATATCCTCAAGTTATAAGCAGCATGAGATACAGTGAATGTAACGATGCTGTAATAAAGGTCTGTCGTCGATACAATGGCGAAGAGGTGGATAAACTTATCGACACGACGGAATTTATCGACGAGACGCAAAAGCGGTTTTATAAATATATGTTGAGGCAAAGATTGGAAAAGATTTTGTTGCCGACATACAAAGAGTTGGAGAAGTGACATGAAGAGTATTTTGACTTCGGGACTTATTCGCCTTAACGATAATTATCGATTTAATTACAGAATAGCCTCAATCGAATATGAAGAGTGGGAAAACGGTCAATTCGAATATCGTTTTTATCCATTTTATCCCGTCATCGATATGTTGCCGCCGTCGTTGTTTCAAGGCATACAAGGGCTGGATTTGTCCTTGCGTCGTCCGTGCTATCCGAGGAAGAACATCGTTCCCGTTTTTATATCCGAAAGAACTCCCGGAGAAAACCGTGAAGATCTGTATGCTCTGCTTGAAGAAGTGGGTATGGATACGCTGAATAGGCTCGAATGGCTGATAAGAACAGACACGGTCTATTTCGGTGACAGGCTTTATGTAACAAGACCCAAAGAGATCATTACGACAACAGCGTCGTCTATGTTCGATCTTGTAAAGAGGTCGGATTCTCTTATCCGAAAACTGCTTGAAATAATTTGCTTAGGCGACTGTCTGCATACCAAGGAGATAGATATAACGGACAAGAACAGAGCGGACTATTATAGGTTGTTGATGCCCATGTATGCCGACTCGTTTATGCGCAAAAAGAAGGCGCGTATCGAAGGGATAAATAAAGCCAAAGAGCGAGGAGTCTATAAGGGCAGAGCGAGTATCGTTTTGGATCCGCTGAAATTCTATGAAGTTTCACAAGCGTATCTTAACCGAGATTTGAGCGCCGCCGCCGCATCGGCAAAGTTAGGCATAAGTACGTCTACCTTTTTCAGAAGGTTGCGTTCAAACAGAGATAAAAATTAAAGAACGCCTTTTGATTTTCAAGACATATCGAAAAAAACTCGCTTGAACTTTTTGGGTTCGGGCGAGTTGTTTTTTTTATGAGTTCGTTATGTTTCGTAAATCGATTTACAATGATTCGAGGTGTTTTTTGAGGCAATCTATGGTTTCTTTGCTGAGGACGTGTTCTATTTTGCAGCAGTCTATTTCGCTTGTTTCTTCCGAGACTCCTATCTTCAAGAGAAATCGACGAATGAGAGTATGACGCTCGAAAACATTTGAGGCAATGGCTCTGCCTTCTTCGGTGAGAGCGATTTTGCCGTAACTTTGTTTCAAAATAAGCCCGCGTTCTTTCAGTTCGTTCATGGCTTTGTTTACCGCGGGTTTCGAGACGCCCAAACGATTGGCAACGTCTATTGATTTTACGCTTCCGTTCTCTTCCAAAATATGTATCGCTTCGAGATAATCTTCGACCGATTGCGTCAATGCTTTCATATTTTCCATAGCAGTATTATATATCTATAATTGGGATTTGTCAATAAAAATTTATGTTAACCATAGTTAATTTTCTTGACATATTATAAAAATAATGGTATATTAACCGAGGTTAACTTGAGAGGGAGATTTTGACTTAAAAGACATGGCTAAGAACAAGACACTTAAAAAGGGAGAGCGCGGGCATTTATCCGATCTCAAAATAGGGCAGAGGGCGAAAGTTATCGATCTGCACAATGACAATGCGGCGTTGAGGAGAAGGATACTCGATATGGGGATCACGAAGGGAGTCGTCGTGGAAGTATTAAAGGCGGCGCCGCTCGGCGATCCCGTAGATATTGCGTTGCGAGGCTACGAACTTTGCATTCGCAAATCGGAAATGGCCAATATAGACATAGAGGTGCTGTAGACAATGAAGATTGCTTTGATAGGAAACCAAAACAGCGGTAAGACTACTCTCTTCAACTTACTTACGGGCAGTAACCAAAAGATAGGCAACTGGCCGGGAGTCACGATAGAGCGTAAGAGCGGCATAATCAAGGGCACGGACTTTGAACTTAACGATCTTCCGGGGATCTACTCGTTGAGTCCTTATACTTCGGAAGAGGCGGTTTCGCGAAATTACATACTCGACGAGAAGCCCGACCTTATAATCAACATCGTGGACGCGACCTCTATAGAGCGCAGTTTATATCTCACCACTCAGCTTATGGAGTTGGATTGCGGAGTGATATTGGCGCTCAACATGGCGGACATGTTGGAGAAGAAGGGACTTACGATAGACGAAAAGGTGATAGAAAGAGAGTTGGGACTTCAAGTCGTAAGGATCTCGGCGTTGAAAAAGACGGGCATTGACGAACTTATCGAGAAGATAAAAGTCTATGACGGCAAGAAAAACAGCGTCAAGACTTATCCTCAGCCCATAGAAGCCGCAATAGAAGAGGTGAGCGATACTTTATCCGACGACAATAACAAGCGTTTTGTCGCCGTCAAACTTTTGGAAAGGGACGTCCTTTACAACATAGACTCCGACAGTGTCGTTATGTCTTGTATCAAGGCTTTGGAGAACCGCTACGGCATGGATACCGAGATGATGATAGCCAACTTCCGCTACGATTTTGTCGGAGAAGTCGTTTCCAAGGCTGTCCGACAGGAAAAGAAGGGCGCAACGATAACTCAAAAACTCGACAAAGTATTTCTGAACAAGTGGGCGGCTTTGCCTATATTTGCGGTGATAATGTGCCTTATTTATTTTCTTGCGGTGGGATTCGTAGGCTCTTTTACCGTGGATTTCATAGGCGACCTTATGGATAAACTCGGAGTCATAGTGGGCGATGGACTCAAGAATTTGGGCGCGTCGGATTGGTCGTTGAGTCTCGTCCGCGACGGTATCATCGCGGGAGTCGGAGCAGTCCTCGGATTTGTCCCGCAACTCATTATTTTGTTTCTTTGCATTTCCGTCCTCGAGACCTCGGGATATATGTCGAGAATAGCGTTTATGCTCGACAAGGTATTCAAAAGGTTCGGATTGAGCGGAAAATCGTTGATTCCCTTTATAGTGGGCTCGGGTTGCAGCGTGCCCGGAATAATGACGGCAAGGACGGTAGAGGACGAGTCCGAACGTTGCGCCACCGTGGTGCTGACGCCCTTTGTGCCGTGCAGCGCAAAACTCCCGATAATAACGCTGTTTACGGGGACATTCTTCGGCTCTTTGGGCTGGCTCGCCGCGGCGGGAATGTACCTCATGGCGATAGCGATAATTTTGGTGACGGCAATATGCCTCAAAAAATTCTACTTCAAAGGCAGTCCCTCCAACTTTATCTCCGAACTCCCCGAATACAAACTGCCCTCGCCGCGATACGTTTTACGCGACGTAGTCGAAAAAACCGCCGCTTTCATAAAGAGGGCGGGCACGATAATTTTATTGTGCTCTGTCGTGATATGGTTCCTCTTGTCCTTCGGTTGGAACTTCAAATACGGAGTTGATATCGAGGACAGTATCCTCGCAAGTATCGGAAATTGTCTCGCCTGGCTGTTCTATCCCATCTTGGGAGAGTGGAGTTGGGCGGCAACGGTGTCGGCTATACAGGGGCTTGTCGCAAAAGAGCAAGTGGTAAGTTCCATGGCGGTTATAGCGGGACTCGCCGAGGACGCGGGCGGAGCGTCCATTCTGAATGCCGCAATCTATTCGTTCTTTACTCCCGCAAGCGCGTTGGGCTTTATGATATTCAATCTGTTTTCCGCGCCCTGTATCGGCGCGATAGGCGCGATGAGACGCGAACTCGGCTCGACAAAGGCTATGTTCAAAGCCGTGGCGTTGCAAACAACCATAGCTTGGGTATTGGCGGTTATCGTTGCAGGCGTAGGTAATTTGATTTTACTTTTGTAACAAAAAAAGGAGGATCCGTTATGAATTATATCGATATTATCATTTTGGTAGTAGTTGCCGCTCTTTTGGGGCTTATCATCTATTTTTCGTTCATTAAAAAAAAGGACGGCTGCGCCAACTGTCCTCAAAGTAAATCGTGTAAAGATAAAAAACAAAAAAAGAATAACGATACGGAACACTGTAACGGCGATTGCGCCAATTGCGAGACCCGACATCCAAAGGATTCACAAAAACAATAAACCTTTTTTTGAAGCCCAAAAAAACTCTGCCGAAAGCGATTTCGGCGTTTTTTTTATGCCTTTAAGTAAGAATGTCGTCGAAAGTTTCGTCGAAGATTTCGCATATTTTGGCAAGAATCTCGTATTTCGGCTCGCAAATACCCTTTTCCCAAGCGCTTATCGTGCGTTGGTTTACTCCGACAAGTTCTCCGAGCCGCTTTTGAGACAACCCCTTGCTTTCTCGGAGTTGCCTGAGATTTTCAGCAAATTTGATAATCATATTTTTATCATTTTACCAAAAAATATGGTAAAATACTTGACTTACCAATTTTTTTGGTATACATTATCGACATCGGAAAGAATTTTTAACGAGGTGGAATATTTATTTTTTCCGTAACGAGGGTTCAATTTTTCAGACAACCGATGGGAATTACGAATACGCCGTCATCTCTTTTATATCCGTATTGGGTTCCCGTTATTACAAGTTTTAAGTCGGGTAAACGGATAGGGCATTGACTTTCTTTTGTATTGTATTCTTTTATAAGATTTTCAATGCGTATCAAATTATTTGCGCCTTTTTCTATTTCCGCCGAGCCGAGTTTAAATTCTATCAAGGCATATCTGCCGTCGTTGAGGTGCAAAACTCCGTCGGCTTCCAAGCCGTAACGGTCGTGATAATAAGACATATAAGCGTCAAAAGCCGAAGAATAAATTTTTAAATCGCGAATACAAAGC
The DNA here is from genome assembly GCA_947581755.1 of uncultured Clostridia bacterium. GTDB lineage: Bacteria > Bacillota > Clostridia > Christensenellales > Pumilibacteraceae > CANPVN01. The sequence continues at coordinate 6,010 of CANPVN010000018.1, forward strand.
GATTCAAACAAAAAGCCGAGTGTTTTAAAATCTGTATTAAAATACTTCGGAGAAAGTCCGAGCGCGGCAACGGCAATCGACGGATCGATAAAATTGCGTTTTTTTGCGGCTCTTATTGCCGTTTTGGATCTTATCGCGGGAGACCACGCGTTTATATCATCTATGATAAACAACTTGTTGAGAGCGTTGATATACGCATAATACGCCGAATCGCTTATATCATAGTTCGCTTTTACATCGCTTAATATTGTTTTTGTCTCGGCTAATGTGCAAATATTGCGAGCATAGGAGCGAATTATCGCTTGCGCCCATTGCGGATTTCTTTGAATAGTATCTATATTGGATATATCTACATTATATGTTTGACGAAACAGGTCTTTTGCTACTTCTAACTTTGCTCGTGTCGTGGGATTATAAAGGCTTTTAGGCCATCCGCCGCGACAAATGGCGAAAATAAGATCGTCAATTGAAAGATCGCACTTACACCCGTCGAATTTTTCGGGGTTATCGAACAACTCGGATAAAGAAACCGTTCCGTTCGATTCTCCGCTTTCGAATAAACTCATGGGATACATTATAAGTCTGCTTATACGAAGTGTACCTGTGTGAGCGGTGTAGACTTCTTTCGACGATGAACCCGTAAGAATATATAAACCGTTTTGTCCCAAATCATCGATCGATTTTCTTATGGCTCCCCATAACTTCGGAGCGTCTTGCCATTCGTCAAACAGCCGCGGCTTTTCACCCGACAGCAGATGCGAAGGAGAAGTTGAAGCGACGGCGAGTAAATTTTCTCGCTGTTCCTCATCTTGAAACTCAACAAAACTTTTTGCCTTTTGCTTTGCCGAGGTAGTCTTGCCGCAGCCTTTCGGACCGACAATAAGCGTTGCGCCAAATGCTTCGAGTCGCATTTCAAGCAGATCATCTATAATACGTTTTTTATATTCCATAATTATCTCCTTGGTTTATTTTACCATAAATAAAAAAATAAATCAAGCAAATGGAGAGATTTGCGGTATTTTGATGGAGAGATTTGCGGTGTTTTGATGGAGAGATTTGCGGTGTTGAAAGGAAAAATGTGCGGAATGACGCCTTAAACAATCGGAATTTTGTGCAAAAAGGGCTTAAAAACCCTTGGAATTTTGTGCAAAAAAGATTTGAAAGCGCTAAAAAAAGGTTGGAAAACAATACGGGGAGTTGAATTTTTCGGTAAATTCTCTTGCCTTTTTAACGGAATAGAGATATAATATGTCACGAAAAAAAAAGGAAATTCGGAGGCTTATTTCAATGAAAAAATTCAAAGCGGAATCTCAAAGACTTTTGGAGCTTATGATAAACTCCATATATACAAACAAAGAGATCTTTTTGAGAGAACTCATTTCCAACGCCAGCGATGCGCTCGATAAACTGCATTTCATATCGCTTACCGATTCCGATGCGACAAGGGACTTTTGTATCTTTATCTCGGCGGACAAGGAAGCGAGAACGCTCACGATAATGGATAACGGCATAGGAATGAACGAAAAGGAACTCGACGAAAATCTCGGCACCATTGCGAAGTCGGGAACTTTGGCGTTCAAAAAAGAGAACGAAAACGAAGAGGGGCTTATCGGTCAGTTCGGCGTGGGATTTTATTCGGCGTTTATGGTTGCCGATAAAGTCACCGTCATTACGAGAAAGTACGGCGACCCCGCGGGCTATATGTGGGAGAGTACGGGCGTAGAGGGTTACAGCATTACTCCCATAGACAAAGAGGATTGCGGCACGACCGTTATTTTGCACTTAAAGCCCGATGACGACGACTGCAAATATATCAAATTTACCGAGGAGTACGAGATAGCCGAACTTATCAAAAAATATTCCGACTACATCAGATACCCGATTCAGACTTACAGGACGAGAAAAGAGAAGGTTGACGACAAGGAACGCGACGTTACCGAAACCGTCACTTTGAACAGCATGACGGCGATATGGAAAAGACCCAAAGGCTCTGTCACGAGAGAGGAATTCGACGCTTTTATAAAGAGCAAGTATTACGAGTTCGAGTCGCCTTTGGCTGTATTCAACGCCGCTATCGAGGGCAATATCAACTACAATATGCTTGTGTACATTCCCGCGAAGGCTCCCATAAACTATTACAGCAAAGAATATCGCAAAGGTCTCGAGTTGTACTCGAGCGGAGTCCTTATCACCGATTGTTGCAGCGAACTTCTTCCCGACTATCTCGGTTTTGTAAAGGGACTTATCGACACTCCCGAAGTGTCGCTTAACATTTCGAGAGAGTTATTGCAAAAGGACAGACAACTGCATATTATCGCAGACAGTCTCGAGAAAAAAATCCTTGCCGAACTCAAAAAACTTATGGAGAGCGACAGGGCTTGCTACGAGAAGATAATGAAAGAGTTCGGACTTTCGCTCAAATTCGGCGCGTATAACAATTTCGGCGAAAAGAAAGACAAAATAAAGGATTTGTTGCTTTTCGAGTCCTCGGCGGGAAAGATGACTTCCTTCAAGGAATATATCGAGAGGATGAAGCCCGAGCAGGAATTTATCTATTATGTGTGCGGACGCAGCCTCGACGGAATAAAAAAGATGCCGCAGACAGAAAAAATTCTTTCCGACGGTTACGAGATACTCTATCTTACCGAACATATCGACGAGTTCGTTATGAAAATTCTCGACGAGTACGACGGCAAGAAATTCAAGTCCGTTTCGGATAAAGAATTCAATACCGATACCGACAACAAGCAATACGAAACTCTTTGCGAAAAGCTCAAGAACGCTCTCGGAGACGAAGTAAAGGCTGTCAGAGTGTCGTCGAGACTCAAATCCGCGCCCGTCTGCATAACCGCCGACGGTCAAATTTCGCTGGAAATGGAGCGTGTTTTCTCGGCGATGGGGGACTCGATAAAGGCGGAGAGAGTACTCGAACTCAATCCCGAGCATCCCGTATTCAAAAAATTGCTTGACTTCGAGACCGAGAACAACGAGGACAAACTCGCGCTGTATGCAAAGGCTCTGTACAATATCGCGCTTTTGTACGAGGGAATGCCGCTCAAAGACGGCGGTTCTCTTGCCGAGATAATAGAAAAATTGTTATAAAAAAACAGCGGAAAGCGTTTTGAGGTCATTGACTTTCGGAACGCTTTTTTCTTAAAAAATCCGAAAAAAAAGATTTACATTTTTAATTAGGTATGGTAATATATACATATACTGTATTCGAGGATATTTTATGAAGTTCAGGAAATTTTTAACGGCGTTCGTTGTTGTTGCGGCAGTATTTTTGCTTGCGGCGTGCGCATCCGAAAAACAATATAAAAACAAATACAATGTAGTCTTTTGGTGCGAAGGCGAAGTCATTTTGAGTTATACTTTGGAAGAGGGCGAAAAAATAACCCGACTTCCCGATATGCCCGCCGAGCAAGCGGGCTACGATTGGAATATCGAGCCTTTGCCCGACGCCGTCTACAAGGATACCACAATAAGAATCACGCGTTCTCCCAAAACATTTACGGTGACTTTCCAAAGCGATTACGGCTATATTTATCCCGATACGCTCGATTTCAAGTTCAACTCGATAATGAGAGATATGCCCATACCCGAAAGAGAAGGTTACGAGTTTATAGGCTACAGATACGGAAACAAACTTTACAACAGCGACTCCGTTTTCGACATTCCCGACAACGTCACTATGACGGCGGCATGGCGAGACCTCTTCGGTTACGAAGAAACCGACTTCGGAATAAAGATAAATTCCTATTGGGGAACTTCGGGGACGGTGGTCATTCCTTCGGAAATAGACGGAATGGATGTTACCGATATAGAGAAGGGTATTTTCAACGGCGTATCCGTCCAAAGTCTGTCTGTTCCGTTCTTGACTGCGCCCTTTGATTATATAGGTTATTTCTTCGGCTTGGAACGAGAGGAAAGTTCTCAGGTTCCGACTTCTTTGCGAGAGGTCTTTATTCGCGGCGGTGAAACTATCGCAGACAGCGCTTTTTACGATTGTTCCCGACTTTCCGTGATAGAACTTCCCGACTCGATAACTTCGATAGGAGATTATGCCTTTTATAATTGCAGGTCGCTTAAAGACATCAATCTTTATGCCGTTACCGAGATAGGAGATTACGCCTTTTATAATTGCGGAAATTCCGAGTTTACCGAACTTTCTCTGCCCAAGGTCGCGCATATAGGAAAGCACGCTTTCGAGAACTGTTCCTCTTTGACGGACGTCACTGTCAACAAAGTAGAGACGATAGAAGAATACGCCTTCTTTAATTGCTCGTCGCTCCGCAACGTCGATATAAGCGCGGGCAATCCGCCCGTTCTCGGCGAATATGTTTTCTACCGTCGGGCGACGGACGAAGAATATATAGTCATTCCCAATCTCAAGATACGAGTACCTACTCCCGTAGACTACCGCAAAAACAGGTATTGGATAGAATATGCCGATAAAATCGACATGATGACGACTTCGGGAATGGGTCACGGAGATATAAAATAATGAACTTCACTTCTCTGAGTTACTTTGTCGCCGTCGCCGAAGAACTGAATATTACCCGAGCCGCCGAAAGACTGTATATCTCTCAGCAGTCTCTTTCGAGTCAGATATTGAAACTCGAAAAAGAACTCAACGTAAAGTTATTTAACCGCACGCCCAAGTTTACTCTTACCTATGCGGGGAACAGGCTTTTGAGGTCGGCGCGCACTATTCTCGCGACGCTCCGTCAGGTGCAGAACGAGATAGACGATATAAATCATACCGAAAAGGGAGAGATAAAACTCGGCATTTCTCATACGAGAGGCAGAGCCATTCTTCCCGATATTTTGCCCGACTTTCAACAACGGCATCCGGGCATCGAAATTAAACTCGTGGAGGACAATTCCACGCGTCTCGAGCAAGAACTCGCGCACGGCGGAATAGACGTTCTGATAGGTTTTTCGCCCTTCATGGTGGATTCCGTGAAGTCCTACGAACTTGTGAAGGACGAAATCGTACTCGTCGTTCCGAGAAAATTTTTGGAGTTTGCGGGCGATAATATAGATAAATTGCGTTCGAGACTCATGTGTTCGGCGGATTTGCGACCTTTTGCCGATTGTCCTTTTTTGCTTTTGAAGCGAGGAAACAGAATAAGGACTATCGTTGACGATTTGTTCTATTCGTTGCGGATAGAGCCGCACATCGCTCTCGAAACGGAGAATATAGAAACGGCGTTTGCGCTGTCTTTGAAGGGAATGGGTATCACATTCTATCCCAAAATGCTGTTGGGAACATTGCATACCTCGAAGGGATTCAACGAACTTTACGACGCGGATTTTTATCCTCTCAACAGCGGCGCGGACGTGGGAACGCTTGCCATTGCATATTCGACTCATCATTACATTTCCGAAGCGGCAAGGGATTTCATTCAAGCCGCCGTCAACGTTTTGGGGAACGGCGAAACCGTCAAAATTTAGTCATGTCATACCCCCCCGTCGGGGGCAAATTTTTATACAAGGAGTTTGGATCTATGATCAACGAATTACTCGAAAACTTACAATTTTCTTATACAGGCTATCATGCCGTGGAAAGAGCGATACACACACTCACCCGAAACGGCTTTACCGAACTTAAAGAGTCGGACGCCGAATGGAAATTAAAGGCAGGAGACAAGCGTTTCGTCGTCAGAGACGGTTCTTCGCTCATCGCCTTTGTCGTCGGACAGAAAGAGGGCTTCAATATTGTGGCTTCTCATACCGACTCTCCTGCGCTCAAATTGAAGTACAACCCCGTCATAGAAAGCGCGGGACTCAAAAAACTCAATGTGGAGATTTACGGCGGACCTCTCAATTACACTTGGTTCGACAGACCTTTGAGAATAGCGGGCAGAGTCGCCGTAAGAAAAAACGGCAAAGTGGAAGTGGAAAATTTCGTGTCCGATAAAAACGTCGTAGTCCCTTCGCTTGCCGTACATATGAACAGAGGAGTAAACAACGGCGCATCTTTCAATCCCCAAGTCGATCTTCAGCCGCTTTTCGGCGCTTCGGGCGACGACCTCGGGCTTCCTCAAAATGCCGATTACGACCTTTACGCTGTGTGCGACCAAAAACCTTTCCTCTTCGGCGGCAAGGATGAGTTCTTCTGTTCGCCGAGAATAGACAACCTTTCGAGCGTCTTTGCTTCGCTTGAAGCAATAAAAGATTGCAAAGGCGTTGCGACCGCCGTCGTGTATGCCGCGGATAACGAGGAAGTCGGCTCCCGAACCAAGCAGGGCGCGGGCGGCACTTTCCTTTACGACGTTTGCCTCGGAATATGCAAGGCGTTGGGACAGGATACGCGCGCCGCTTTTTCCGAGAGTATGATGATTTCATGCGATAACGCGCATGCCACTCATCCCGCGCATCCCGAACTCAACGACCCGACCAACAAAGTCATAATGGGAAAGGGCGTAGTCATAAAGCACCACGCGGGGCAGAACTATACAACGGACGCCGTAAGCAGCGCCTGCTTCAAGACAATGGCGGAGACCGTCGGCGTCGCCACGCAGGACTTCTTTATGCGCGCCGATATGCCTTGCGGCGGAACTCTCGGAGCGATCAGTTCTTCGCATTTATCGATAACGAGCGTTGACGTAGGTATCCCGCAACTTGCCATGCATTCCACCGCGGAATGCGCAGCGGTAAGCGACTATGAAGACATGATTAAAATTATGACTTATTTCTTTGAAAAATTTTATATCCCGAATACCGTAGTAAGGAAATAAAGTTCATTTTCTTAACTTTTTCGATTGACTTTTTTCTCGCAAGATATTATAATTATGCTATTATCAAAAAGGAGGTTGACTCGATAATGAAGAAAATCAGAATTGCTCTTGTATTTGCTCTTTGCGCCGTTATGTTGGCATTTGTTGCTTGTACGCCCAAAATCGATTCCATTAAAGAAAAATATCAGGACGAAGGTTATGCTGTCATTGATGTAAAAGCCGGTGACTTGTCCAGATACGGTATCGAATCCGAAAAAATCGAAAGCGGACTTGTTGCAACGAAAATCACTCAGACGGTAGTTATCGTTTGGTTCAAAGATTCCGCCGACGCAAAACAAACATACAACGACGTTAAGTCCGATGACAGCAAAGGCAACGTTATCCGTAAAGGTAATATGGTTGCCATAGGTTCGAAAGAAGCCATCGACATACTTTAATAGGATATTTAAGTACACAAATATGGAAAAGGCGACACACGTGTGTCGCCTTTTTTGTTATACCTTCGAATAAAAAAACCCGAACTTCGGGTTTATTTGTCGGAGGCTTTTTATTAATGAAACTTAATTGGAACGAATTGAAATCTTCCGAAAGGATAATTCTTACCGACAGGGGAATAACTCTCGACAGGATGAATTACGACGAGATAAAATTCGTGGTGCTTGACGGGAAGAAGCCCGTCGATTTCGAAGAACGAACGACCGAAGATGTTGTGGAAATCACCTTTCCGCCCACTCTCGACGCGGGGGAATATTATGTTTGTGTCCGCGCCATTATCAACGACGGAGGACGAAAAAAGGAAAAAACAAGTATCGTTTTCAAAATTCTACTGCCCGTTTTCGTTGATTCCGAAGGTGTAAGCGGCGTATTTATCACTCAATTCGACGAAGAAAAACTTGCGGGACTCTCGCCCAACGAGGATCAGGTTTTACTTTGCGCGGATAAGGACGGTTGTTTGTACAAAAAGGACGTAGTCAACGGCGTCGTAGTCACGGAAAATCTTTCCGAGAACTTCGCAAATCTCAAAAAAGAAGTCGAACGCTCGCTCAAAAGTTTTGAAATTGCCGAAACCGTGACTTTGGACAGCGGATCGGAAGCGTCGGTGGAAAATGTGGGGACTCCCAAGGAGCCAAAACTGAAGTTCTCCATTCCGCGCGGCTTCGACGGCTGCGCAATCTATACTTGCGATACCGAAGTCGAAACCGAACATTTCAAATTGCCTGTAAGTTCTGTCAATACGCCTTCGGGGAAAATGCCGCAAATAGGAGATCTTATTCTTACTCCCAACGGCAATATTTACGGCGTGAAAAGTTTCGCGGAGGACGCCGCGGAAATAGAGTTTTGGGGCAATATAAGAGGAGACTCGGGAGAACCCGGACCTTCGGGCTTGGACGGTAACGGAATCTTTTTCGTCTCGAAGGAATATTCGCCCGATACGACGGAGATCCGATATGCCGATATTGTCATTCCCGAAGGCAGAACGCTTAAAAAAGACGATTTTCTTATTACTTCCAATTCTCTTTTGTTTACACTTGCGAGCGAGGGCGAACAAGGCACGATGTATAAATATTCCGCGGACGAAAGCGAATATGTCGGTAAAAAATATTTCACTCATACCTTTACTTTGCCCGCCACGGCAAGGATATTCAAGAGAATGGCGTTGGCGGCGACGCGAACGGAATTACCCACTTTTCTTTACGAGAATTACGAGGACGATAATTTTATTATGCAATGGAACGAGAATACCTCGGAGAACGGAAAAGAAATCACGGTAACGATCACGGCGAAGCAAAGCACCTTTATTCGTCCTATGACGATATACGTGTATTATGTCAACGAGGAAAGTTCTACGGTAAGCGTGCAATATTTATTGAGTCTCAAAGGTTTAGACGGCAGCGCGGTCTACACCTGTAACACCGAGGTTACGGAAGAGGGCGTTTTTCCTCTCGAGGGCATAAATATTCCCGACAATCAAAAGATAAAGAGCGGAGATATGTTAATAACTCCGAGCGGCAATATTTACATTGTTTCGGAAGTCGGGACGGAGAGCGTTTCGGCGAAGGAATGGAGCAATCTCAAAGGAGAAAAGGGCGATAAAGGAGATAAAGGCGAACAAGGCGATAAAGGAGAACGGGGAGAAAAGGGCAATAAGGGCGACTCGGGAGAACCCGGACCTTCGGGCTTGGACGGCAACGGAATCTTTTTCGTCTCTCGAAACTATTCTTCCGGCGCAGATGCAATATACTATGCCGATATTGTCATTCCCGAAGGCAGAACGCTTAAAAAAGACGATTTTCTTATTACTTCCAATTCTCTTTTGTTTATCGTGGCGGGCGAGGGCGAACAAAGCACAGCATATAAATACGCCGCGGAAGAAAGCGAATATGTCGGCAAAAAGACGTTCACTCACACCTTTACTTTGCCCGCCACGGCAAGGATATTCAAGAGAATGGCGGTGGCGGCGACGCGAACGGAATTGCCAACTTTTCTTTACGAGAATTACGAGGACGATAATTTTATTATGCAATGGAACGAGAGCGTCTCGGAGAGCGAAAAAGAAATAACGGTAACGATCACGGCGAAGCAAAGCACCTTTATTCGTCCTATGACGATATACGTGTATTATGTAAACGAGGCGACGCCTTCGGTGGAAGTCAAATTTTTGCAATCTTTGGCATTCGGAGTTGAAGGAAAAGCGGGATTTTCGGTTTACAACTATTATTCTTCCGAAGTAAATCCTTTTTTGTCTCCCGAAACCGAAAAAATCAATTTCGAAAAGAACTCCTTTCTAACCTCTGTCGGAAATATGCGCGCCGATCCAAGGATAGGCGATTCCGTCATTGTCTATGTTCCTCAAGGGCAATGCGTCAATCTTTACAGAATAGCCGAGATCAACGAGTATTACTTCGTCGCAGTCAAAGTCATAACTTTGGTCAGAGACGGCGAGCGCGGAGAAAAAGGCGAACGCGGTGAACGCGGTCCCCAAGGTGAGCAAGGCGAGCAGGGACTTCAAGGCGAACAGGGAGAGCGCGGACCTCGCGGAGAGCGCGGACTTCGCGGCGAACAGGGACTTCAGGGAGAACAAGGCGAACGCGGACCACAAGGCGAACAGGGACTTCAGGGTGAGACGGGACCGCAAGGGCCTCAGGGAGACCTCGGACCACAAGGAGAACAAGGACCGAAAGGCGAGCAGGGACCACAAGGAGAACAAGGCGAACGCGGTCCGCAGGGGAAGCAGGGACTTCAGGGCGAGACGGGACCGCAAGGACCTCAGGGCGTCCAAGGACCCAAAGGCGAACAAGGCATTCGGGGCGAGCAAGGACTGCGGGGAGAACAGGGTGAACGCGGACCTCAGGGCGAACAGGGACCGCAGGGCGAGACGGGACCCCGAGGTATTCAAGGAGAACGGGGACCTCAAGGTATTCAAGGACTCCAAGGACCCGCGGGACCTCAGGGAGCCTCGGGAGTTACCGCTCCGAGCGCGGGCTTTTTTACGCTGGAAATGGAGCCCGACGGCGATTTGTATGTCAATTACATCGATTCGGGCGGAGAAACTCCGTCGTTCGAATATGACGCAAACAGCGGAAATATTTATTATGTAATTTAAGGAGGAAAATATATGGCAAGAATTTTAATAGGTAACGTAAAAGGACCGAAGGGAGACAGCGGTTCTGTCGGACCTCAGGGACCTACGGGTTCTCAAGGACCCAAAGGCGACACGGGCGCAGACGGATTGGGAATTTATACGACGACGCAGTCCTCTTTGTCCTCGGGCACGACCTCTCTTACCAAAAGTTACATAACGGTACCGAGCGGATACACGCTTAAAACGGGAGATTTGATAATAGGCAACAGCTCTCATTCGTATTTGTACAGAGTAACTTCGGTAACTTCGACAACGGTAAAAGTCACATATATAGCGGAATTGAGGGGTTCCGACGGCGCGCAAGGAGCGACGGGAGCCAAAGGCGACAAGGGAGAGACAGGCGCGCAGGGACCTACGGGCGCAACGGGAGCGACGGGAGCTACGGGACCGCAAGGACTCAAAGGTGATACGGGCCCCGTGGGACCGCAAGGACCCAAAGGCGATACGGGCCCCGTGGGACCTCAGGGACCCAAAGGAGACACGGGACCTCAGGGTCCGAGAGGAGTTCAGGGACCTGCGGGACCTCAAGGACCCGCGGGTTCTTCGGGCGGAGGAAGCAGAGTGATCGTATCCTTCGTAAATCCCAAATGGGAGGATTTGAACAACAACGGTTATTATGTCAATCACAGGATCTCTTTCTCTTTTCCCTTGGAGCGGTTGGACGCCGATTTGCCTTCGGCGCGCGAACTCATAAACAACAGCGAACCCACGGGGAATGTGCTTTATTATGTTTTTAATTGGTTGGAGAGTATCGAGGATCGGGAAATGTTGGGAATTTTGGATATGACGCCTTCTCAAAACATTTCGGATATTGTAGCCTATCTCAAAAGCGAGGCGGGCGACAGATTTATAATATCCGATTACGATCCCAATTCCGATTGCATAGGTATGCTGTATAACTCGGGGAGCGACGCGTGCAGTCTTTTGGTTTTGCCCTACAACGACTATGGATATCAGGACGAACCCGTGGAATATTATTCGCAGACGGTCAATCTTAACGACTACGACTCTTATTCTCAGGGCGTGATGATTATTGTTTCGGGCAATACGCTCTGAAAGAAATAAAGAAGGAGTGAAACATGAAAAAAATTATTTTTTATTTTTTGAATTGGACTTGGGCTTTGCCTCAGAATATTTTGGGCTTGATTGTGTTTATATACCTTAAATGCAAGCGCAATTATACATATGTACAACCCAACGGAGTCGTACTTACAAATTGGGATTCCACGGCGGGATTGAGCCTCGGTATGTTTGTTTTTGTCGATAAGATAGCGTCGGACAATACAATCAAACACGAGTTCGGGCATACTTTGCAGAGTCTCATATTCGGTTGGAGTTGGCTTATAATTTTCGGCTTGCCGTCGCTTATTTGGGCGAGCGTATACAAAGTCTCCTTCAAACGCGATTATTACGCTTTCTATACCGAAAAATTCGCCGATCGTCTCGGCGGAGTAACAAGGGGGTGAGTGAATATGACTTGGTATTCCATTCTGCTTTCGGTGGGAGTCCCTACGGCATTGACGGGCTTTTGGTTTTGGCTTATCGAACGCAAGATAGCCAAAACAGAGGACAAAAAACGCGAGCGAGAAGAGGCGAGAAGAAAAAACGAAGTCTTAACGATCAAAGGAATAAACGCTTCGATCGCCTTGGGAGAAGCCTGCGCGCTTGCTCTGAAAAACGGACACGCCAACGGGGAAACCGAGGCGGCTTTGCGCTTCGCAAGAAAAGTAAAACACGAACAAAAAGATTTTTTGCAGTCCGAAGGAATTGCGAATTTATATGAATAAAATTTTATAATGACAAAAGGAGTTAACAATGGAAATAGTATCTGTACCCGTGATAGTCACCGCAGTGTGCGCAATCATGGAACTTTTGAAGGGAGTTTTCGGTTGCAAAGAAAAATTTTTGCGACTTATACCGCTGTTGTCGGCAATCACGGGAGCCGCAATGGGTATAATAATGTTTTTTGCCGCGCCTTCGCTTATTCCCGCCGAAAACGCTTTTATGGCGTTGCTCGTCGGCGGAGCCTCGGGACTTGCCTCGACGGGCGCGCATCAAGTGTTAAAACAACTCAAATGTAACGACGAGAACGACAACGAAAAAAAACTTTGATGCCGTAGCCCCAAAAAAATCGTCGTCAATAACAAATTCGCAAACGGTCGGACAAATTGCACTGCCCGACCGTTTTTTCTCGTTTTTTTACTCTGAAATTGTTGACATATCAACAAATATTTGATATACTTCGGGCAAGGAGAATGAAATGCGGGACAGATACGCGGAATTTACGTCGCTCATAATGAATATCAACCGTTATATACAGAAGATAAAGAGCGAGGAAATGAAAAAGTTGGGGCTCAAGGGCAATCAGGTTCAATGTATTTTTTATTTGTTCAAAGAGGAAGGCGGGCTGAACGCCGTACAGTTGGGAGAACTTTGCGAAGAGGACAAGGCGGCTATATCGAGAACTCTCAAGGCGTTGGAAGCGAAGGGCTTGATATATCTTGCGGGGAGAAAGGACAAGTACGGCAATCCTTACAGACTCACCGAGGCGGGAAATGTCTGTGCGCGCGAGGTGGTTGCCAAGACCGAGATTTTTGTTCAAAAGGCGAGCGAGGGGATAGATGAGGAGTCGAGAACGCGTCTGTACGATTCTCTTGAATTGATTGAGAAAAATCTTAAAGATTGCATTGTCCGAAAGGAGGGCGGATATGATTAAAATATTGGTTGATTCGGCTTCGGATATAACGGAGCAAGAAGCCGCAGTCATGGGAGTGGAGATGATTCCGATGTTTATTCGTTTTGGCGACGGAGAGTACAAAGACGGAGTCGATTTGAGTCACAAAGAGTTTTTCGAAAAACTTATAGAGGGCAACGAGTTTCCCAAAACGAGTCAGATAAACGAGTATCGCTTTGCCGAAAAATTCGGTGAAATGACCGAGGACGGCAGCGAAGTTATAGTCATAACGCTTTCTTCTTGTCTGTCCGAGACTTTTACGCGGGCGCAACAGGCGTCACTCGCTTTCGGCGGCAAGGTTACCGTTATCGACAGCCTCAACGCTTCTCTCGGCGAAAGGATATTATGCGAATATGCCGTAAAACTCGTAAACGAGAGTCGCCTGACAAGAGAGGAAATTGCCGCGGAACTCAACGAAAAGAAGAAAAAAATCCGATTGTTGGCGTTGCTTGATACTCTGGAATATCTGCGGAGAGGCGGAAGGATCTCTTCGTTGGTCGCATTTACGGGCGAAATACTCTCGATAAAGCCCGTTGTGGCGGTATCCGAGGGAAAAGTCAAACTCGTCGGAAAAGCCATAGGCTCCAAGCGGGGAACGAATTTGTTGAATCAGTTGGTGCAAAAGACGGGAGGAATAGATTTTTCCTTGCCCTATTCGCTGGCTTATTCGGGTCTCAGCGACGCGGTGCTGAAAAAATATCTCGCCGACAGCGAGGAGTTGTGGAAAGGCAAAACCGACAATATTCCGTGTTACATGATAGGCAGTACGATAGGCGCTCATGTGGGTCCCGAAGCGATTGCGGTGGCTTTCTTCGGCAAGGAGTAAAAAAAGATATTGTAAAAAAAGACGATTTTGGGCTTATATTGCCGTTGTTTATATCAAATTCAAATAAATAATAAAAAAAAGAGTATTATCGGCTTGACATTTTACAAAAAAAAGAATATAGTATAATCAATAAATATCAGGAGGGTTATTTTCTATGGCAAAGTGGTTTGAAAGTCAAAATCTTTTGATAAAGATTATTTTACTTTTAATTCCGTTTGTAAACTGGATTGTCGAATTAGTCGTTCGTTGGTCTTCGGTTTTGAGCAGTAAAAATGCGCTTAATCTTTTAGCGGCAATTTTGGTTACTATCTTCGGAGTTGCAATTGGTTGGCTTGATATCATTTGGGTTATTTTGACCGGTCATATGATTTTGGCTAAGGCATAAGACAAGACATATACGTAGAGGAAGAAGGCGAGCGCATTTTTCGTTCGCCTTCTTTGATTAATTAAGAGTAAATATGGGACATGTCATACTTGAAGCATTTATCGACACCTTGAAGTTGTTGCCTATTCTGCTTGCGATAAACATATTGATAGAGCTTGTGGAGTTGTCGGTAAAAGCCGAAAAACTGAATAAGATACTTATGGGAAGAGCCGCGCCTTTATGGGCGGCGACTGCGGGGCTTTTGCCTCAATGCGGGTTTGGTGTCGTCGCCGCGCATTTGTTTTCCCAAAGGCGTTTGACTATGGGGACTTTGCTTGCCGTGATAATCGTGACTTCCGACGAGGCGGTCTCGGTACTATTGAGTCAACCTCAGGCAGTCGTAAAACTTTTGCCGCTTTTGGCGATAAAGTTTGTATTTGCCATACTCGTGGGATTTTCGGTGGACGCCGTAATCATTGCTCGTCAAAAGAGGCGTTCCTTCGACGGAGAGGCAAACAAAAAGGCTTACGAAGCCGCAGAAGGAGAGTCGGAGCAAACTCTCGATGTCCAAGAGGACAAAGAGCCTTTGGGCTGCCATCATCATGAGATAGTAAAAGAAAAGAGCGGCGGAATTTGGCACGTATTAAAGCACCCGTTGACGCATACTTTAAGTATAGCCTTGTTTATTTTGATAATAAACTGCGTTATAGGTATCGTCCTGTATTATGTCGGAGAGGAGACTTTGAGTTCGGCTCTCGACAGCGTAAAATTCATACAACCTTTTATAGCCGCTGCGATAGGACTTATTCCCAACTGCGCGGCGTCGGTGGTAATAGCGCAGATGTATGCAATGGGGCATATAACGCTCGGCGCGGCGGTGGCGGGGCTTTCGGTCAGCGGCGGAATAACTTATGCGGTGCTATTGAAAGAGAACAAGCGAGTCGGCGAAAATATTTTCATTATAGTATTTTTATATTGCATTTGTTCGCTTTTGGGATTGGCTATCGGGTTTGCGCCTTTTTGATAAATAAGTAAAATATGACTTTGAACTTGAAAATGACTTGCCAATTGGCTTTTTATGGATTATAATAAACAATAGGAACTTTTTTTGAGGAGGTAGAATGAACTTTTTATTTGCAGCAGAGTCGGCTTCGATTTCCAAGCAATGGAGCGATTTCTGGTCGAGCATAGGCAAACTGTTTGCCGAGGCGGGTTGGAGACTCATTGTTTTGCTTGCGATATTGATTGTCGGAATCGTAGTCATAAGATTTTTTGTTCAGTTTATAAGGAAAGTACTGCTCAAGTCCCGTATGAATACGACGCTTGCGGTTTTCTTTATAGCCATTATTCAATTTATATTGTATTTCACGTTGATATTGATTCTTGCGGGCATAGCGGGAGTAGCCATGGCTCCGCTTGTAACGGTATTGGCGGCTATATCTTTGGTTATCGCGCTGGCAATTCAAGGCACCATTTCCAACGTCGCGAACGGCGTGCTTATAATTGCCTCGAAACCTTTCCGTGTCGGTGACTATGTTATGGTAAACGGAGTGGAAGGAACCGTCAAATCCATTCGTATGACTGTGACGGAACTTCTTACAAACAGCAACGAGAAGATAGTTATACCCAATACTCGGATAACGTCGGACAACATGATAAACTATACCGCGCGCCCCACAAGACGTATCAATATGGATTTTACCATTGCGCTTCCCGACAATTTCGATAAAGTCAAGGACATAATCAATAATATTCTCATAGCGGATCCGAGGATTTTCGACGATCCCGCGCCTCAAATCGTCATTTCGGAATTTAAGGATAATTGCCTTACTTTTACCGTTATGTGTTGGGTGAATACCAACGACTATCATACCGTCCGCAACGAGTTGACGGAAAGCGTTCTCAATGCCTTTAAGGAGAACGACATAAGACTCGATTACAGCAAAATCAGCCTTGTCATGGCGGATAAAGACGAGAAGGAGGATAAGAAATAATGAACGAATTTTTCAAAACTCTCGCAAAAATGGACGCGCTTATCAACGGAATAGTAATTCCCGTATTGTTGATCGCTTTACTTGTCGTAGTTTATTATGTCTTTAAGCCTCGAAAGAAAAACTATCTTTTGAAACTCTACAATAACATAAACGATATGATAAAGATTTCTTCTCAGGCGCATAACGTAAAGACCGTCAAGACGCTCAACTCCAAGATAAAGCAGTCTCTCTATTATTGCGATTGTCTCCTCGGCGGAGATATGTACGAACTCGAAAACATAGTCGGCTCCCTTACCAAAGCGGCAAATATCCTCAGCGCAATGATAGTCGCAAAAGTCCCCGTCGGCTCTTTCAAGGATTATCTGCCAAGAGTGGACGAACAACTCGAACATTCCAAAGGCTTGTTGTCCGCCTTCTATATGGAAGACGCAGTAGAGGAACTCAAGATAAACGGCATCAACCGCAAGAAAAATCAAAAAACGGCAAAAGATTATCTCGACGACCTTTCGCGTAAATAATTCCCACACAATCAAAGAGGGAGTCTATTTGAATAACCGTTTTAACGACAGCGGCTTGGCATTTACCCAAGCCGCATATTTTTTTCTCCGAAACACTTAAAAGGAGAAATCGAATATCTTCGGTAATAACCGCAACCCTATTATTCCACGAAAAGAGACAATAGGAGATATGATGCCCCGTCTTTAAGTCATGTCTCAAAATATTTTGTCGAAATGGCATAAATGCCCTTTGAAAGTTGCCGAGAATGTGCTATAATGAATGTGTAAATCAATTTGCGGTCGGTAAGAATGGACAAAATCAAAGGAGTAATATGTCTAATTTATCACAGAAGAAACGACAGAGAATGCTCGAATTTTTAAGCAAGATCAAAGAAGAACACAAAAACGACGATGAGATGCTTATCGCGCTTGGCGAGATTGAAAATGAACTTATATCAAAAAAATATGGTCTTGTTTGGGAAGAACACGAGGAAAACGTTGACGTTCAGATGAGGACGAATATTCCCGTTTTTACGGAGGTAAAGGAACGGGAAATTACCGCCGCGCCCGACGAAGGCTACAATTTCATTTTGGAGGGCGACAACCTTCATAGCCTCTATCTTTTGGAGAAAACGCACAAGGGAAAAATCGATCTCATATATATTGATCCGCCCTATAATACGGGGCATGAAGATTTTATTTATGACGATAAATATGTTGATGATGAAGATTCTTTTAAGCATTCGAAATGGCTTTCCTTTATGGAAAAACGATTAAGAATTACGCGGAATTTGCTTTCCGAGCAAGGCGTTATTTTTATACAAATAAGCGATATTGAACTTGCACAGCTAAAAATACTTTGTGATGATATTTTTGACGAAGGCAACTTTTTGAATGTCATAAGCGTAAACATGAAAAATATCGCGGGTGCTTCTGGCGGCGGCGAGGATAAACGTTTTAAGAAGAACTGCGAATATATTTTGATTTATGCTAAAAATTATGATTTAGTTCCTCTTTTTCGTGGCGTTTATGATTATGAAGAACTTGGTGCGATGATAGAACGCTATCGTACTGAGGGTATCAGTTGGAAATATACAAGCGTACTTGCGAACAGCGGAGAGAAAGTGTATCTTGGTTCTACTGTAGATGGAGACGGCAATGAGATAAAAATTTATCGACGCAATCATTTCAAAATTTGTTCCGTCTCTGCCCTTGCACGTGAAAATGATTGTTCAGAGATGGATATCTACAGGAAATATGCTGCGCGAATTTTCCAAACAGCCATGCCTCAGAGTTCCATTCGCCCGCGGGTTATGGCAAAAGTGCAAGAACTTGGTGATTGTGGAGAACTCTATTCTATTGAATATATCCCGAAGACAGGAAAAAACAAGGGACGGCTATATGAGCAATTTTATCGTGGGGAAAATTTTAGGCTTTTTGCGTGGCTTTCTGATGTATTGGAAAAACGGAACGATGTGCTCTATAAAAAGACTTTGCAGGGAACATATTGGAATTTTGTTGCTGGCACAAAGAATCTTACAAAAGAAGGTGCGGTAGAATTTGCAAACGGAAAAAAGCCTGTTGACCTTTTGAAGCAAATTATTTCCTTATATCCGTCTAAAAATATTTGTGTACTTGATTTCTTTGCAGGAAGCGCAACAACGGGACACGCCGTACTTTCACTCAATCATGACGATCAAGGAGAGCGACAGTTTATTCTTTGCACCAACAATGAAAATGCCATTTGTGATGAAAAGACCTATCCGCGAATGAAAAACGTGATAGGCGGATACGGAAAATTTGCTCCGATACCCGCCAATCTCAAATACTACCGCACCGATTTTGTCCCTCGGTACGACGAAGAACTTTCCGAACGGCTCAACGAGCATATTGTGGAAATGATACAGCTTGAGCACGGCGTTGACATTGACGGGAAAGAATATATCATGGTACTTAACGATGCGGAAATGGACGACTTGGAAAAGCATTGGAGCGACTATCCCAACGCAAAAGCCCTCTATATTTCACAAAACGTCATGATGACGACGGAGCAGACACAACGGTTTGCAGGGGTTGAAATTCACATCATTCCAGATTACTATTTCAAATTCGAATTAAAGGAGAGCGGTGAAATATGGTAAGCGGTATCGGAATAAATTTGTTTGATTTTCAAGACAAGGCGGTTTTGAAACTTATTGATCTTGTCGGTGACGAAAACAGCAAGCAGACAATTATCATGAAGTCTCCGACAGGTTCGGGCAAGACAATTATTCTCATCGACTTCGTGGAGGAATATCTTGATAAAATCGATGGAGACACCGCCTTTGTATGGCTTTGCCCGGGGAAGGGCGATTTGGAAGAACAGAGCCGCAAAAAAATGCAAAAGTATGCGCCGCACCGCCATACACAGAATTTGTTTGACGCGTTGCAGGGCGGTTTCCCCGCGGGAAGCACGACATTTATAAATTGGGAATTGGTGACGAAAACGGGCAACACCGCACTTCGCGAGGGAGAACGGAAAAATCTATATGACAGAATTGCCGAGGCGCACCGTTCTGGTTTGCAATTTGTTGTCATTATCGACGAGGAACACTCCAACAATACCGCCAAAGCGAAAGCCGTTATTGACGCTTTTTCCGCAAAGAATATTATCCGCGTCAGCGCAACCGCAGAAGAAAACAAGCGGTTTGAATTTTTCGAGATTGACGAAGTTGACGTTATCAACGCAGGTCTGATTACAAAGGCGCTCTATGTGAATGAAGGAATTACCGACGGAATGACGGTCGAGGATGATTACGATTGTCTGATTGATCTTGCAGACCGCAAACGCAAGGAAATAGCAAGCCACTATATCGCGCTCGGAAAGACCGTTCGCCCGCTTGTTTTAGTACAATTTCCGAACGGGCAGCCCGAAACAATTTGCGCCGTGGAGAAAAAATTAGAATCAATGGGCTATACATACGACAACGGCATGGTGTCGAAGTGGATGAGCGAGGATAAGCGCGACTTGCCCGAGAATCTCACGGAGAACGACGGAATTCCCGGTTTTCTTTTGATGAAACAAGCAATTAGTACAGGGTGGGACTGTCCCCGTGCAAAGATTCTTGTAAAACTCCGCGAGGGAATGAGCGAGAACTTTGAAATTCAGACGATTGGGCGTATCCGCAGAATGCCCGAGGCAATCCATTATGATGACGATATTCTCGATTTCTGCTATGTTTATACATTTGACGAAAAATACAAAGCAGGACTTTTGCGTGAAGTTGACAAAGCATACGAAACCCGCAGACTGTTCCTGAAAGAGAAATGCAAAACTTTTATGCTCGAAAAACAGATGCGCGATCTCGATTTCGGCGGGCTTGGGGAACGGGAAGTTTTATACAAGCTCTATGATTCGCTCGTCGCAAAATATCATTTGGGAAGCGACAAGAAACAGAACAAAATGCTCCTTGCAGAAGCGGGCTATGTATTCGGGGACACAATTCGCGGACAGGCTCTTGAAGGCGAGTTCGTTAGAACGCTTTCCACGGCAAACAGCGACCATTATTATACCATTCATAGGGCAGTAAGAACACACAAACATGGTATTTACTTACTTCATGCTGTGGATTCCATTAAAACGGCAATTGGCATGCAAACGGGCAAGGTAAAGGCGATTTTGGAACGACTTTTCCGCAAAGGGCTTATGGCGAACAAAAAACTCATTGCACTTGAAACGAGGGAATTTTATGCTTTTGTTATCAACAACGAGAAAAAGCTTCGTCAAGATTTCCGCGAAGCCACGGCAAATTTGGCAGAACAATTAGGATATCCTATACAACCGAAAACGACAATTTTCCATATTCCCGAGCAAGACTTTTTCAAATACGATACGGGCGTTAAGAACGAAGTGGATTATTTGAACAACGCCTATGAGGATTATACTTCGGGATTTGTAACAAGCGTCGTGCGCAGCACTTCTGAAATGCTTTTTGAGCAATACTGCGAAACGCGCGAGGATATTGATTGGGTATATAAAAATGGCGATTCGGGACAGCAATATTTCTCCATTGTATATATCGACGCATTCCGTCATCAATGGCTTTTCTATGCCGATTACATTGTCAAGATGAGAGACGGAACCGTTTGGGTGATTGAAACCAAAGGTGGCGAAAGTAAAGGGAAAGACAAAAATATTGACATCCAGATCGAAAACAAATTCAATGCATTCAAGAACTATGCGCAGGAGAAAGGACTGCATTGGGGTTTTGTCCGCGATAAGGACAATCGACTTTATATCAACAATACGGTTTTTGCAATGGATATGGCAGACGATCATTGGCAACCGCTTGAAGAAGTGTTTTGAAAAAAGAAATCACGTTAACTCTACAAAAAGTATGACTTGTCCCCCGATGAAATCTCCTTCATCGAAAAAATGATCAAACCTATGGAGTAAAGGAATACCTTTAGTTTGTAAATCAATCTATAACGATTCATGAGGAATAATAAATGACGTTGGATTCATTGGAAACAGTATATTCAATACCTCGGGCTTTGGGAAATGTTGAACAATCCCGATTTTAATGTAACCGAATTCGGTAACTTTAAAAAATAGTTTATTCGAATAGGAGGGAAGTTTTACAACCTAAACGTAAAACAGATTGATTTCGACCTGTTTTGAAATAAAAAACAATAAAACCAAACAAGTCGGGAGTGAAGGCTCTCGGCTTTTTTTGTTTGGCTTGACGGAGAGTTCGGGCTTTTGTATGGAAATTTTTATAAAAATTTATTAAAAATATGCCTTAAAATTATTGCTTTTGGTTTTATTTTCTGCTATAATGACTCGGTTTATAAAAAAGAGGTTTATATGAAAATGAAAAAAGATAAACAAAAAGAACATCATAGTCTCGAGAAGGTTGAGTTGACGCCTCAAACTCCCAAAGAGGCGATTTTAAGTTACATCGTACTTATACTCGGCGTTATTATTCGCGCGATAGGAATGCAGTATTTCATTCTGCCCAACGAGTTCGCGCCCGGAGGCACGGCAGGCGTCGCCACCATGTTGAATTATGTGACTAAGGTCAATGCAGGTATCTATTTGCTTGTTATCAATGTGCCTATACTTATTATTTCCTATTTTTTCTTTAACCGAAGATATTGCATAAGAACGACGCTCGCGCTCGTACTCGGCTCCGTTTTGCTCATGGTATTCGATAAACTCGACGAATGGATGATAAACGAGTTTTCTTGGAATTTCAAGACTATACTCGACGTGGGAGATCAAAGGATTCTTGCCGCAATCGCGGGCGGCGTATTCTGCGGAGTCGCCTTGGCAATGGTTGCCAAAGCGGGCGGCTCCAACGGCGGAACCGAAGTTTTGGGCGCAATTATTCAACGCAAGATGCCCAGCGTCAATATATCTTGGTTTATATCCATGCTCGACGCGTCCGTCATACTCGTTTCGATATTCGTTTACCCTCAAGGTATTGTCGCGATAATGCTGTCACTCGTAATGCTGTTCTGTACCTCGAAAATGAGCGAGATTATAATGCAAGGCTTCAAGACGGCAACCAAATTCGAAGTAATCACGACTCAACCCGAGGAACTCGGCGAGGAACTTATCAAGGAAATCGGCAGAGGAGTCACAAAAATCGACGCCGTGGGTATGTATTCTCACCAGAAAAAGGCGATCATAACTTGCATCATAAGAAAACGTCAGATCCCCGCATTCTATAAAATTCTCAAGAAATATCCCGACGCCTTCGCTTATATCACAAATACCAACGAGGTAATCGGAATAGGATTTTCCCGTCCCGCAGCGACGGCGCGTTCAGTCTATAAGCACGCTCCCAAAATCGGTAACGCGAGCATGGCAAATCCCGTACCCGACAATGTTTTACAAGACAATAATACGAACGGCTCCGAGAACGCCAACTCGGAACAATCGAACGAGAACAATAATTAACACCCGAAACCCCTTCCTTCCGCGGCAAAACGCGAGGGCGGCGGTAGGGGGAGGGGGACAACTCCGACGAAAAAGCCCTGCATAAAAGAAAATAAGGTCGCTGTGAAAAAACGCGCTTTCAAGCGATGACAAACTCTCTCGGATAAGTTATTCATTCGAGAGATTTTTTATTAGGACTTTCTTTTTGCCTTTTCGTCTTTACAAACAGTTGTCGGCTCTTTTCGCAGTAAAGTTTTTTGATAGGCTCGAAATTGCTTGATTCTCTCCGCAAAGTTTGATATAATAAAACCAACGGGAGAAAATAATGATTTTAACATTTGACAGTTTGGCATACAAATTCAAGGATTATACGGACATAAAGGGCAAGATACGCCGCGAAGTACGATCGGGGCGGCTTACGCAAGTTGCGCGCGGATTATACGAAACCGACGCGCACGCGGACGGAAAGTATCTTGCGGGCGCGATCTACGGACCGTCCTATCTTTCCTTCGATTATGTTTTATCCATGCGATCGCTTATCCCCGAAGCGATTTTCGGGACATACACTTCCGCCACGTTTCGCAAGGGCAAGACGAAGCAGTACGAGAATGCTTTCGGCTTGTTCACATACAGAGACATTCCCGCCGCGGCTTATCCCTTAGGCGTGGAGATACGCCAAGAAAACGGCTATTCTTATCAAATTGCAACGCCCGAGAAGGCGCTGTGCGACAAACTCTATACGATCTCGCCCGTAGGTTCCGTCAAGGCTCTTCGGGCTTTACTGTTCGACGATCTTCGCATCGACGAGGACGACTTCGAGAACTTGAATTTGGACGACGTAAGGCTCCTCGCGCCGCTGTACCGCTCGACAAACCATAATTATCTTATCAAATTGATCGGAGGGAGATAATGGAGACGATATTGAAGCAAATGCTTGCGATGTACCCCTCGCGTTCCGCGAGCGACGAGAAGAACGCTTTAACGGAAGTCATTCAGGAAGTTACACTGTGCGGACTGTCGCGCGCGGGTTTTTTCCGTGACGCCGCTTTTTACGGTGGGACGGCGCTGCGGATTTTCTATGAGCTGGATCGATTTTCCGAAGATTTAGACTTCTCGCTTGTTGCTCCCGACGCCGATTTTGATTTGAAGAAATATTTTTCCGTTCTCGAAAGCGAATTACATTCCGTCGGTCTGAACTTCAAAATCGAAGAAAAGGTCAAGACGGCGGACTCCAATATAAAGTCCGCTTTTTTGAAGGGCAACACCAAAGAGCACATTTTGAGTTTTTATCCCGATGATCGTTCTGCGGAGGAAATAAATCCCTCGGAGACGATCCGAATCAAGTTCGAGGTTGACGCCGATCCACCTGCTTATGCGACGTTTGAAAACAAATACAGGTTGTTACCGTCTCCCTATCAAGTGAAAATATACGACGCGCCCTCGCTGTTTGCGGGTAAACTTCACGCCGTTCTGTGCCGCGCATGGAAAAACCGCATCAAAGGTAGAGACCTCTACGACTATGTTTTTTATCTTTCACGGAAAACACCCGTAAATATGCCGCATTTGAAGGCAAGACTCGTGGATTCGGGGTTTATAGGCGAAGGGTTTGACCTTACCCGAGAAGCGCTTATTACTATGCTTTGTAACCGTTTTGCCGCGATTGACTACGAACAGGCAAAAAAGGACGTTCAGCCGTTCATAAAAGATAAGACGAAGCTAACGATTTGGAGCGCGGAGTTTTTTACCGAAATAACGAAAGGCATTGCCATCGGGGATTGATTGAAAAATTTTTGTCCGTCAACTTCCGATAATGCAAAATTATAATAGCGAACGATACGAGCCAAGCGAGCATAAAAGAAAATAAGGTCGCTGTGATAAAAACAACGCCTTATTTTTTTGTATCTTTATATGTTGATTTGTACACGTTATTCGAAACAAACGCGGGCATGTTCGGCTGCTCCGATAATTCCCGCGGTAGAGGTGAAACGCGCGGTGGCTATCTCGAATGACGGCGCGCCGGGATAACCGTATTCCCGACTTTCGAAAATTATTTTCAAGGGCTCGAGAAGTTCGTCCTTTCGTTCCGACATTCCTCCGCCGAGGATAACGAGTTCGGGGCGCAATATGTTGGCGATACTCAGAATACCCTTTGCGAGAGTCTTTATATAACTGTCAACAAGTCTGACCGCAGATTCGTCGCCTCTGTCGGCGAGTTCGAAAATCTGTTTTGCCGAAATCGTGACATGCTCGAGTTTTTCGTATTGTTTTTCCAATGCCGAAGCCGACGCCGCAGTCTCGAAACAGCCTCTCATGCCGCAACCGCAGTACGCCGCGCCGTAAGAGAGAATATGCCCGAACTCGGCGGCGCCTCCGTTTCCGTTGTAGAGTTTGCCGTCGATGAGGATCGCTCCGCCTATGCCCGTGCCTATCGTCATAAGAACGGCATATTTTACTCCTTTTGCAACACCGTACGCGCTTTCCGCTACCATAGCAGCCTCGGCGTCGTTTATGAGTACGGCTTTTTCGGCTTTAATTGACTTCAAAAAGGGCGCTTGCCTTATTCCGAGATTGGGCGCGTTGAGTATTATTCCGTCTTTTACAAGCCCCGGAATTCCGATACCGACGACGTCGGAGTTGTAATCCGAAATAATATCGTTGACGACGGATATCAACTCTCCGTAAGAGCGGGGAGTCTCCGTTTGACCGTTGATAATGAGTTTATCTTTTTCGACGATACCGTGTTTTATCGTATATCCGCCTATATCAATGCCTGTAATGTTCATCTGTTTTTTTTTACCTTTTATTGTATTTTTCGAGGTCTCCGAGAGTCACGTCTATCATCGAGCCTATTTGCTGCGCCATAACGTCCGAAGAAATATTTTTCTTGTTTATGAGCCAGTCTTTCAACAAAGATACCGCGCCCGAGGATACGAATACATAATAACTTTCGAGAAGAGAGGGGTTTATCGTGGGATAACGCTCGATATAAGGCTTCATGAAAAACGTCTTTCCCAAATCTATGCATTTTTCAATGGCGTTGTAATCGCCGTTGGGTCCCAACAATACTTCGCATAACATAATATTGCGCTCAAGTACTTTGAAAATATTCTTGCATATCCCTATCGCGGATAAATCACGCCAACTCGTGATCTCCATCAACAAACTCTTGCCGAATTCGTCAAGCAAATCTTGCTCTATACGCTTCAATAAATCGTATACGTCAATATAGTAAGCATAAAATGTGCTTCTGTTTATCTGAGCCTTCTCGCAAATCTCACGAACCGTTATACGCTGCATGGGCTTCTCTTTCAAAAGAGTGAGAAAACTGTTGCGTATCATCATCTTCGTTATGAGAGTCCTTTGATCGTTTCCTTTTACCTTCTCCATAATCTGTCCTTGTAAATGTTTTCCGCATAAATATACTACAAAGAAGAGAAAAACACAGTGTGCGACAAATGAACATTGTGAAAAATATCAAACACATTGTCGGAGAAAAATAATTTTGGGCAGAGAATTAAAATAGTTTCAATACATTTGACAACTGCCCTAAAAAAACATATAATATACAATACAAGTCGGGAAAACCGACTCTTGCGGATGTGGCGAAATTGGCAGACGCGTTAGATTCAGGTTCTAATGAGGGCGACCTCGTGCAGGTTCAAGTCCTGTTATCCGCACCAAGTCAGTATAATCCGAACCAAATACTCGTAACGAGTGAATGGTTCGGATTTACTTTTTATTTATGAGTGCCGCCTGCTACTTGCGTTTTTCCTGTTTTTATGGTATAATAATAGCGACAAACAGGAATTTAACGGAGAAGTTTATTATGAGTAAGGTTTATGACTTTATAAAAGATTGCGAATGTTTTTATATAGCAACAATTAACAATGAATTTCCT
>CANPVN010000019.1 GCA_947581755.1 uncultured Clostridia bacterium
GGCAAACTCAAAAACATAAACAACTATTTCGACGTAGAAATCTACTCAGAAGAGAAGGGTTTAACCACTTCCGAATTTTTATCCTTACTGAAATTCAAATTTTCATCAACGAACGTCGCATAGGGTGGGTTTTGCCTTCTTGTTGGTGAACCATTATTTTTGAATTATATAACACCACCGATAGAAGAGGCATATTTTTATACTGTCACGAAAACTCGATAACTTTATTAAAAATATTAGACTTTGAATTAACTTGTCAACGCGCTACAAAAGAGGAACTGAACCTAACACCTTAACAGTATAAGTTCGGTTCTTTTTTATATGGTTAGGATTTTTTTAACCCGCTCAACTAATCTTTGACAGATTAACTCTTCTTTGGAAAACTCGAAGTTGATAAAAATCAAGGCAATACTTGACTTCTATATGTAATTGCGTTATAATAACCGTATAATCGGTTTTTAGTGACGCCGAAAGGTATTATCTGAAAAAATAATACAACTAAATTTACAAAAGAAAAATTCAAGGGAAAAACTTATGAACAAATTTAAATGTTTGTTTATTTTCATTTTATGTGTTTTAAGTATTGCAACTTTGACTTTTACGGTTTCCTGTAAGAAAACAAACTACTATACGATAACTTTAAACTATGACGCTTCCCAAGGAAAAGTTGCCGTAAGTTCGCCGAGTAACTCCAACGGCTATACGGCAGGCGAAGACGTCATAATAACAATAACTCCCAATAAAGGATATGAATGCGGAGTAGTAACGGCAAATGTCAAAACCATTACTATGATTAATGATGACAAATATTTTCTGACAGTTTCGGAAAATACAATTATAACGGTAACCTTCAAGGCTATCGAACACGACGATCCGCAAGAGCAAGAGCCTGCAAATCCGCAAGACCCAGACGAACCGACCAACCCCACGCAACCGAAAGATCCGATTCCTTTTACTCTCGGCTCGTTGTTTTACGGCACCTTTAAAGCGGAGGGTGGCAGCTATCCCGATTTGACGATAAATGAGACAGGCATTTTTTGGGGAGATAATCAAATATTTCTTTCTTCCGATGAAAGTCAAAAGGATTACTACTCGGTAACAGCGACGGGCAAAAATTATGAACTGTTTCTTGAAGATTCCAACAGTATTACCATAAACGACGTTTCGGCTCATGTGATTATTAAATTCAAAAGAGAAGAAATTGCCGTTACTTATAAAATAAACCTTTTATATTTTTATGTCGGAGAAGATGACGCTTATATTCCCGAAATGGGTTCGGCTACATATACGCCGAAAAAGGAATTTTATAATGAGGGTGAAGAAATCACACTTAATATTACTCCCGGAGAAGGATACATACCCGATCATATAACCGTAAATAACAAACTTATGGTTTCGGATAACGATAGAGAATACAAGATAATAATTACCGAAAATACCGAAATAAAAGTTTTCTTCAAAGAAGATAGAAATCTCAAAATCAATGATATATGGATAGGCGAGTGGCAAAGTATTGACGGAAAAATTCTTCTTTCGATATCAAGCACAGATGCAACGCTTTCAATAGACGGCATAAATAAAGAGGTAATATCCGCAAAATCCACCGAAGAAGAACTCTCTTTGACCACTTTAACCGAGAACTATAACTTCGGATGGCATGACGGACTCGTTAAAAATAAAATCATTACATTCAATGAAGGTAATTCCGTTACATATATTATTCCGACAAAAACACCCGAAATTTCCGAGGATCTTAACGGAATATGGTATAATTATATCGGCGAAGGAAAATTCTCAATCGATGCAGCCGAGGGAAAAGCCACTTTTGATGATAAACCGATTGCCATTGTGGAGTGCGGATATCAAACCGCGTTAAAACAAAAAGACGGCTCTTCTTTGAATATAAATCATGAGTGCTATTATCTTGTAATTAATAATGATCTCATTTATTTTCTTGCCTGGTTCGTTGACAAAAACACTGAGGGAGAAGAATACGGACGACAATTCAATGATCCCATGCTTATAGGCGGAGAATGGGAAAAACAAATATTTATAAACGAAATTTATATCGATCCGCTCATTGTCGGTACTTGGAAAAATTTTGAAGATCCGCAAACCATAATCGAAGCGGACGAAAAGAAGAACATTATAAAAATAAACGACCAAAATATCGAAGTTTTCAACAACGGCGGATTTAAGGGTAATGGAAACATCATCAGAATAGGCGAAAATCTGTATAATCTATATGCTGATAAAGAATACAATCGATATCTTATAAAAGAATCGAAAGATCATGTTTGCGAATATTTTTTAAATGCCGCAAACAAACCGTTAAAAATACCCGAAGAAGCGAATTTACGTAATTCGGAGTGGAACACGCAAACCCAAGATACGACAATATCATTTGACTCGGAAGGCACTTTATCATATAACGGAGTTTCTTATAATATTTATATAATCGATAAACTTGATGACTGTTATAAAATTATCGCTATATCCGTAAAAAATCATAAAATAGAATTAAAATATAATACTAAAGATGCGATAATTGAATATACAGACGGCGCCATTACAATCGAATATTACAAAAAGACTACTTCAAGCGGTGAGGAGGGCAATATTAAAACGGGATTTCTCGGACTTCCGCTTAAAGTTCTTCGCAGCGAAACAAATCAAGAAGTTGAAATAAAAGGGAACAGTATGATTTTCAAATCTAAGACGTTTGGTTATCAGAATGAACCCGATCTCGAAATTACAAGAGATATGCTTACTTCGATTCAACCGATACCATATTATAATTCAAATGAAGGATACCAATTGCGCTACAATCACAGCGGCGGATCAATTTGGTTGCGTTTTTACTTAAACGGTAAAATAGGAGAAGATAGTTTTATTCTATGCGTCCAGATAGGTCGGGACGATTATTTACTTAACTGATAACTAAGCCTTCTGCAAATCATTTTACAGCATTTTGATATTTATAAAGGGACGATAAGATTTTTCTTACCGTCCCTTATATGCGATCCGAATTTTTTAATCAATTATTTTTCGGCTTTGTTTTTATAAGTTTCAAGTCTTGCCTTTGCTTCTTGTTCAGCACGAGCAAACAATTCATTTGCAAGTTCGGGTTTCGACGCCTTTAAAGTCTTATAACGAACTTCGCCGGCAAGGAAGTCTTGATAACTTACCGTAGGATCCTTGGAGTCGAGTGAGAAAGGATTTTCGCCTTTATCCGCAAGCTCGGGATTGTATCTGTAAAGTTGCCAATATCCTGCATCAACGGCTTTCTTTGTTTCCATTTGTCCGTTAGACATATCGATACCATGGTTGATACAAGTTGCATAGGCGATAATAAGCGAAGGACCATGATAAGCTTCCGCCTCGGTTATAGCCTTGATAAGTTGATTCTTATCTGCGCCCATTGCTACTTGCGCAACATAGACATAACCGTAACTCATCGCCATCATGCCGAGATCCTTTTTCTTATTGCGTTTTCCGCTTGCGGCAAATTTTGCTACGGAACCTGTAGGAGTGGATTTGGAAGATTGTCCGCCGGTATTGGAATAAACCTCGGTATCAAGAACCAAAACATTGACGTCTTCTCCGCTTGCAAGAACATGATCCAAGCCGCCGTAACCGATATCATAAGCCCAACCGTCGCCACCGAAGATCCAAATGGACTTCTTGATAAAGCAATCTGCTTCATCCGCAATTTCCGTCAATATATCTTTAAGCTCGCCGTTTGCTTTTTTGGTTGCATTGGGAAGGTGTTCTTTGATTTCCGCTGCAATCTTTTTGGTTTCGTCGGCATTATCCATATTTTCCAACCAATTTTTGAAAGGAACGGCTACGCAATCACAAGCGCCGAGCTCGATTGCTTTTTTAACATCGGAAGCAAGTTTGTTTCTGCGCGCTTTGTATGCAAGATTCATACCATATCCGAATTCGGCATTATCCTCGAAGAGGCTGTTCGCCCAAGCGGGACCATGACCTTCCGCATTCGTTGTATA
The DNA here is from genome assembly GCA_947581755.1 of uncultured Clostridia bacterium. GTDB lineage: Bacteria > Bacillota > Clostridia > Christensenellales > Pumilibacteraceae > CANPVN01. The sequence goes on from CANPVN010000019.1 coordinate 4,011, forward strand.
AGGGCAGGTGGGAGCCGAGCCGCCATAGATAGAGGAACAACCCGTAGCGTTTGCAACTACCATTCTGTCACCGAAAAGTTGAGTAACAAGTTTAACATAAGGAGTCTCTCCGCAACCTGCGCAAGCGCCGCTGAATTCAAACAAAGGCTGTAAGAACTGGCTGCCTTTTACTGTATTGGGTTTGAATTTACCCGAAACATCAACTACGGGAACCTTTACGGAATACTCGTAATTCTTGATTTCTCTCTCTGCGACTTCCTCAAGAGGTTTCATAACAAGAGCCTTATTCTTGGCGGGGCAAACATTCGCGCAAGACGAGCAACCCGTACAATCAAGAGGAGAAAGTTGCATTCTGTAACTATAACCCTCAATACCTGTAGCGGTCTTTGCTATATACTCTTTGGGAGCCTTGCTTGTTTGCTTTGCATCGGTAAGAACGGGACGAATACAAGCATGAGGACAAACCATTGCGCATTGATTACACTGAATACAATTTTCGGGGATCCATTCGGGAACGAAAGCCGCAATTCCGCGTTTTTCGTACTTAGTCGTGCCCGTAGGAACAAAACCATCGGGGTTGAAACTCGAAACGGGGAGTTTGTCGCCTTCCTGAGCGATAATGGGATGAATGAAATCCTTATAATATGCATCTTGAGAATTTTCTATCTTCTTGGCGCCTGTCTTGCAATCTGCCCAAGTGTCGGGATAGTTAACCTCATGAAGTCCCGCTATAGCATTGTCGATAGCGTCGCAATTCTTTCTTACGACATCTTCGCCCTTCTTGCCATAGGTCTTTTTGATTGCTTCCTTCATATATTTTTCGGCGTCGGAATAGGGGATAATATCGGCAAGTTTAAAGAAAGCCGCCTGCATAACGCCGTTGATTCTTCCTCCCATACCTGCAGCGCGTGCTATCGAAAGCGCGTCTATCGTATAGAATTTAAGATGTTTACGCGCAATTATCTGTTTCATCTCAACGGGAAGTTCGTGTTCGAGTTGTTCGGGCGTCCAATGACAGTTAAGTAAGAACACACCGTTATTTTTACAATAAGAAACCATATCGTATCTTGTTACATAAGAGGGATTGTGGCAAGCAACAAAATCCGCCTCGTCTATAAGATAAGTCGATTTGATGGGGGTATCACCGAAACGCAAGTGGGAAATTGTTATACCGCCGCTCTTTTTGGAGTCGTAAACAAAATATCCCTGAGCGTATTTATCGGTATGGTCTCCGATAATTTTTATACTGTTCTTGTTTGCGCCTACCGTACCGTCGGAACCGAGTCCGTAGAACATGCAACGGCTTGTTCCCGCGGGAGATGCGCTTATAAAATTCTTAACTTCGAGAGATGTATTTGTGACATCGTCAACAATACCTACGGTGAAGTGATTCTTGGGCTGCGCAAGCGCGAGATTTTCATAAATAGCGCCTATCATGGAAGGATTGAATTCCTTGGAGCCGAGACCGTATCTTCCGCCTACAACGATAATATCTTTTCTTCCGAGTTCATTGAGCGCGGATACGACATCGAGATACAAAGGTTCTCCGAGAGAGCCTGCTTCCTTTGTTCTGTCCATAACTGCAATTTTCTTAACGGAAGCGGGGATAGCGTCAACAAAGTATTTTGCCGAGAAAGGACGATACAATCTTACTTTAAGCAAGCCGACATGTTTTCCGTGCGCATTGAGATAATCGACTGTTTCTTCGGTCGCTTCGCAACCCGAACCCATCATAACAACGATTTCCGTTGCTTTGGGATCTCCGTAGTATTGATACAATTCATATTTTCTTCCGCAAAGTTTGCTGACTTTTTTCATTACCTCGGCAACGATATCGGGAGTAGCTTCGTAATATTTATTTGCCGCTTCTCTGTTCTGGAAATAAATATCGGGGTTCTGAGCCGTACCGCTTTGATGAGGATGCTCGGGATTGAGCGCGCGTTTCTTAAATTCTTTGATTGCTTCGAGCGCGCCTGTTTCTTCTGCGATCTTTCTGATTTCGTCATATTCATAGCCGTCGATTTTAGAAATCTCATGGCTGGTACGGAAACCGTCGAAGAAATGCAAGAAGGGAACTTTTGCTTTAAGTGTCGAAAGATGCGCTACAAGAGCAAGATCCATTGCTTCCTGAACGGAGTTCGATGCAAGCATTGCAAAACCCGTTTGACGACAAGCCATAACATCGGCATGATCGCCGAATATGCTTAAAGCGTGCGCGGCAAGCGCTCTTGCGCTTACATGGAAAACAGTGGGCAACATTTCTCCTGCGATTTTATACATATTGGGAATCATCAGAAGCAAACCTTGGCTGGCTGTGTATGTGGTGGTAAGTGCGCCGGCTGCAAGGGAGCCGTGTACGGCACCGGCAGCGCCTGCTTCCGACTGCATTTCGGCAAGTCTCAGGGGCTGACCGAACATATTGACACGACCTTGCGCCGACCATTCATCAGCATATTCCGCCATCGGAGAAGAAGGTGTAATCGGGTAGATGGCTGCAACTTCACTGAAAGCATACGCTACATGAGAGGCTGCGGTATTGCCATCGATAGTCATTTTTTTCATGTTTTACCTCCATAGTAAAAGTAACTTTATCTATTATAAAATACTTAGAAATTAATGTCAATTAAAAAATCGGCGGTATAAAAAAATTCCGCTTATCTTTATTTTTTCAACGGAATTTTTTATCGATTTTTATTTTTCTTTATCTATTATTATCATCATTATTATTCGAGTCCGTCGATTCGGGAGAAACGTCTGTATCCACACTTTGGACTTCCGTCTCGGTTGTAACGATTCCCGTTTTGCCGTATGGTACTTTTTTAAAGACATAGACAACCAATATTATAGCCACTGCGCCGAGAAACATTATAATGCTCTGTATTTGGCTCGGAGAAATTGCCGCAAAATAAGCTCTGCTGGAATCATCTCGCCAAAATTCTATTATAAATCTGAAAATCGAATAAGCAAACATATAAGTTACCATCATATATTTACTGTTCTTCTTTTTTAATATAATCGCAAAAAGAACTCCGAACAACAACAGCAAAAAAAACGCCTCTATCAGTTGAGTCGGCAATCTGGGTACTCCCGCACCTGCGCCTTCTTTGAAAACGACAGCCAAGGGATTGTCCGCGGGGAGTTCTATTCCGTAACAACATCCGGCGCAAAAACAACCGATACGACCGAAAAAATGTCCGATTGCAATACAAGGCGCGGCAATTCCTATTATATTGGGCATTTGATGTTTCACAACAGGTTGGGCAAACAAGACGGTAGCCAATACAAAGACGGCAACTCCGCCGATAAGACCGCCCATAAACGTAATTCCGCCTGCTAAAAATCCTTTTCCCGCAAGAGCATTGTAAATGGCTTGAAACAGCCAGGCGAACCCCAAGCCCGCAACAATCGATATCAAAATATTCATGCTGTAAAAATTATAAGATTTTTCATCGACCTTAAGGTATTTGCATAAAAACCAAAACAATACGACTGCAGACAAAATTCCGACAGCCATACATATACCGTAATTCGAAATATGAAGTTTATCTTCAAAAAACGGACTGATGTAATTTCCCATTATAAAAAACCTCTTTTTAATAAACTGTACTTTTATAATATCACTAAAAATTGTAATTGTCAATAAACCCTTAATCGTTTGACATTGGTAATTTATTTTTATATAATAACGTATGATAAAATTTACTCGGAGATAATCATGGAAGTAACCGAGACTTTACTTAAGCAAGTCGCAAAAATGTGCAGACTGAATTTTACAGAAGAGCAGTACCGTTCATTAAAAGACGAATTTGACCGTTCTCTTGCCGACGTGGAAGTGATATTTACCATTCCCACAAGTTTTGTCGCAGAAGAAAAAATTCAGCCCCCCGAAACAGATGACATAGAATATTCCAAATTACGAGCTTGACGGACTTATGAATATGAATTATAACAATACAGACAATAAGCTAAGTATATTAAAAAATAAATTACAAAATAAGGAAATCGGTTTTTACGAGGCGATTTCCTGTTTTTTGGATAATATTAAAGCCAACAAAACGCTTAATTGCTATACTGATGTTTTCGAAGAGGACGCAATAAAAAAAGCCCGAGAACTTGACATACGCGCAAACAAAGGCGAGCAACTCGGAGCATTGGCGGGAATTCCCATAGCAATAAAGGACAATATTGCGGTAAACGGAAAAGTCAACTCATGTTGCAGCAATTTCTTGAGAGGAATAAAAGCAAATTCAGACGCAGATGTCATAAAAAGGCTTAAAGCGGCGGATGCGATACTCATAGGAAAAACAAATATGGATGAATTTGCCATGGGAACATCCAACGAAACCTCTTGTTACGGTCCCGTCCTTAATCCCGTGGATAACACAAGAGTTCCCGGCGGAAGCAGCGGCGGTTCCGCTTGCGCCGTTAAAATCGGTTCTTGCGTTGCAGCGCTGGGAACGGATACGGGCGGCAGTATACGTCAGCCCGCTTCTCATTGCGGAGTTGTGGGATTCAAACCGACTAAAGGAGCAATAAGCAATAAAGGGATAGTCGCGCTTGCTCCGAGCTTGGATCAGGTAGGTATACTTTCCTCGGACACCGACGGAGTTGCATCGGTTCTGAAAATTTTGAGCGATTTTTCCAAAACGCATGTCAACAAACTCTTGAACCAAACCATAAAAGTCGGTATTGCCGATGATTTTCTTTTCGAAGGAATGAGTTCCGATATAGCAAATACACTCGATAGAGCAAAAGACAAACTCACTCATCACGGAGTGGAATTTGTAAAAGTCGATTTGCCTTCTTTTAAGGGAGCGCTTGCGGACTATATGATTTTATCATATGCCGAGGCTGCAATTTCCTTGGATAGATTCGACGGGATCAAATACGGGAATAATTTCGGGGGCGATGCCGCATATAACAGAACAAAAGGATTCGGATATGAGGCTAAACGCAGAATTATGCTCGGAAAATTTTTCGCCACCGATTCAAGATATGAAAAATACTATCTTAAAGCCATAGGCGTTCGCCGCAGACTTTGCGATGAACTCAACGAAGCATTCGCTCGTTGCGATTATCTTATGACGCCGAGTTCTTTGATGGCAGCCTACGGTTTGGGCGAAGATGTAAGCGCGCATAAAGAAATTGCTTATTCCGATATGTATACCGTTTTGGCGAATTTGGCGGATTTGCCCGCCGTATCTGTGCCTTTCGGACATGATTGCGCAGGATTACCGATAGGTATACATTTTATAGGCAAACATAACGCAGATTTCGATTTGCTATCATTTGCCCATATATTGGAATTATAAAGAATAATATATAAGATTTTTTGGAAAAATATATCAAAACGCTTGATTATTTAATTAATTTATGTTAAACTGTTTCAGTGACTGCGCTCCGCTGGGTGGGAGAAACCTATGAACGTTAAGTAATCACAGGAGGATATCATGAACAATATTATTGCCGAAATCGAAAAAGAGTATATGAAGGCAGAAGTTCCTTCTTTCAATGTAGGCGATGTAGTAAAAGTTTTCGTTAAAGTCGTAGAAGGCAACAGAGAAAGACTTCAGGCTTTCGAAGGAACTGTTATTGCGCGAAAGAATGGCAGCGTAAGAGAATCGTTTACTGTAAGACGTGTTTCTTTCGGTGTCGGTATCGAAAGAACTTTTCCTCTTCATTCGCCTCGTATCGATCATATCGAGATCGTAAGAAAGGGAAGAGTAAGAAGAGCAAAACTTTATTACTTGCGTAATCTTTCGGGAAAGGCTGCAAAAATAAGAGAAGTAAGATAAACAAAATTACTTTAACGGATAAGAAAATTTCTTATCCGTTTTTCTTTGGTAAAAAACAAGAATTGTTTTTGCCTATCAAATTGCTCATAAATAAAAAAACTATTTAAGAACAATTGCAAAATAACTTTTATTTTATGGCAATTTTTGGAATAATATTCTTGCTTTTACTGATATTTTTTGATATAATAACAATCAGTTTAATCAATAAGAGAGGTTAAAATGCTAAATATTTTTTCTGTATCTGATACATTTGCAACCGATATAACAATGTTTGTAATACTTATCGCATTTACTTTGATTGTTACCGTCGGCGCTATCTGGATTATCTCGGCAACAATGTATCGTGATGTTAAGGGTAACGGACCGTTGACTATTTTTTCGATCGCTTTGGTTGTCGGCATAATCATAAGAGTATTGTTGGCTGTTTTTGTAAAAGGAAACAGAGCGGCTTATTCTGCTGTTTTGGGTTCGCAAAGCGATTTGGGTCACTTGATGTCAAACGGAACTCGGGATCTTTATGCAAACGGCGTTTCTACTTATCCCATTTCATTATATATATTGTATATATTTGCAAAACTCGGTTCTGCTTTGGGATTCGCAAACGAGTCCGTAGGAATGCAGATAGTCATAAAACTTCCTCTTATTATAAGTGATATAATTACCGCTATTCTTATATACAAACTTTTATCGGGATTTGCATCGAAATACACTACGGCTACGATTGCAGGCTTGTTTATGCTTACTCCCGTGCATTTTATCGCTTCCGCAATTTGGCCCACGGATATAGTTCTTGTCTTGCCGTTGATACTTGCGGCTTTCTATTTTATGTCACTCAAAAAATATTTCGGTATGTTTGCGGCATATTCGGCGGCTTTACTTACTTCTAAGCAAGCGTTGTATTTATATCCCGTCTTTGCCGTATTTGTTGTTCTTGCATTCATTAAGGCTTGTAAACAATTACGCTTTAGCGTAAGTCATGATTTCAAAGAACTCTGGCATGACGCGGATAAATCCGCTGTTATAAAAATGCCCGTATATTTTCTGTTGTTTTTGTTGATTTCGTATATCATTTGCTTGCCTTTGACTATAGGCGCGATCAATGCGGCTTTCTTCAAATGGATTTTTATAATTTATCTGAAACCGCTTGCCGATATTTCTTTGTACGCAAACAACAGTATTTCGATATACAATATTTTCGGAAGAAACGGAGTGGGATTCAATACAAACATGGCTGTTTGGTTTGTAATCGCTTGCGCCATTATCGTTACTTCTTTGATATGTTTTATGTATCTCGGAAAGAAAAACCGCGCAAACCTCATTGCCATAGCCGCATTTGCTTTGGCAACGGTCTATATTTATTTCATCGGTTTTTCCACAATGGATATGCTCTTGGTATTCCCCATAATGTTACTTGCATTCTGTCTTATAAAAGACAAAAGATTGCTTACCGTATTTTTGATTTTCTCTGTTGCATTCGTACTCAATTCCGCGGGCGTACTGACATATTTGGGAGAGTTTAACAGCAATGCGTCAACCTCTGTAATGAACGATAAAATTTTCTTATCCGTTATCAATATAATGGCTTCCATCATTGCGCTTTTGGCGCATTTATATATGATATTGGTTACACTTGATATTTCCGCCGGACAACGAAAAACTTTCGAGCCTATCGAAACCAAATCTTTTAAAGCAAATATGAAGAACTGGTTGGCAAGATAATGCTGTCAAAAGTAATGAGTTATGGATTAAAGGGGATCAAAGGCTATATCGTTACTATAGAAGTCGATGTCAACAAAGGCTTGCCCGGTATAGAAGTAGTAGGGTTGCCCGATGCGTCCATAAAAGAATCAAAAGAGCGAGTAAGAAGCGCCTTGAAAAACAGCGGCTATCTTTTTCCCGCTCAAAAAATAACAATCAATTTGGCTCCCGCAGATACAAAAAAAGAAGGCGCGATGTACGATTTGCCGATTGCTTTGGCGATAATGGCTGCAACGGGACAGGTGCAAACCGATTCGCTCAACAAGGCTATTTTCATAGGGGAGTTATCACTTGATGGCAGAATACGTCACATAAACGGTATTCTGCCTATAATTATCTCTGCGAGAAGTGAAGGGTATTCTACTATAGTAGTTCCCAAATCAAATGCGGAAGAATCCAAATATATAGATAATATCGATGTTTATGCTTTTGATCATCTCAATGAAGTAGTTGCTTTCTTACAAACGCCGCGGCTGTTCTCACCTTTGGAAAAGAAAAACTTTTCGGAATTGGTTTCTTCAAATCCTTATCAAGAGGACTTCAAATACGTAAAAGGGCAATTCGCCGCAAAAAGGGCTCTTGAGATTGCCGCTGCAGGTGGTCACAATATTTTGATGATAGGTCCACCCGGCGGCGGTAAAACCATGCTTGCAAAATGTTTGCCGGGAATATTGCCCGACATGACAATCACGGAAGCATTGGAAACCACTCAAATTCACAGTGTTGCGGGAACATTGGATGAAAATGTCGGCATTATAAAATACCGACCTTTCAGGACTCCGCATCACACATCGAGTCGTATCGCGCTGACAGGCGGCGGTCCCAATGCCAATCCCGGAGAAATAAGTCTCGCTCATAACGGCGTACTTTTTCTCGATGAGCTTTTGGAATATCCGAGATCTTCTCTCGAGATTCTGAGACAGCCCCTCGAAGACAATGTAATAACAATATCTCGCGCATCGCGAAGCGTTGAATATCCCGCAAATTTTATGCTTGTTGCGAGCATGAATCCTTGCCCGTGCGGAAATTACGGTTCTTCCGTCAATGAATGTACGTGCACTCCGGCGCAAATAAGCAAATATCGATCGAAATTATCGGGTCCTTTGATGGACAGAATAGACTTACATATAGAAGTGGATAACGTTAAATACGATGAGCTTACCGAATATTCGGAGGCAGAGGATTCCGAAGCTGTAAAACAACGGGTAAATAAAGCAAGAAACATACAATTAAAACGTTTTGAAAATACAGACGTCTTTTGCAATGCGCGTATGACCGCTTTGATGGTTCATAAATTTTGTCGGCTTGACAAAGCCAGTGAAAATCTTTTAAAAGCAGCATTCGAAAAACTCGGACTTTCCGCAAGAGCATATACGAGAATTCTCAAAGTGGCAAGGACAATAGCAGATTTGGAAAACAGTGAAAATATAACATGCGCGCATGTTGCCGAAGCTGTACAATACAGAAGTTTGGATAGGAGTTATTGGCTTTGAACGAAAGATTGGCAAGATTCTGGCTTTCGAGATCTCAGGTCGGAGCAAATAAATTAAATGCGATGCTTGAAATATACAGCGCGATCGAAGTTTACGAGAATTTCGAAAAAGAGGTTTTCCGAAAACTCTTTGCTTCTCATTACGAAACAATGGAAGCCGAGAAAAACGAAGATAAACTTCTCGGCATTATAGAAAATCTTAAAAAAGATAATATAAATATCCTTGTCCTCGGAGATAAAGATTATCCCGAAAGTCTTGCTCAATCCGAAGTTTCTCCGCCGCTTGCTCTTTATTACAGAGGCGATATATCGATTATCCAAAAGCCTTGTATTGCAATTGTCGGGACAAGAGCGTGTTCGAAATACGGATATGATATAGCGCACGATTTTGCCGCAGGGCTTTCCGAATGCGGAGTAACAATAGTCAGCGGGCTGGCAACGGGAATAGATTCCGCCGCTCATCACGGCGCTTTGGATGCAAACGGTCCCACTGCGGCTGTATTGGGATGCGGAATAGGCTATATATATCCTTCGGCGAATGCAAACTTATATAAAAAAGTAGAAGAGACAGGACTTATTCTAAGCGAATATATTCCCGATTCCGTGCCTACGAAATATACATTTCCCGAAAGAAACAGAATAATAAGCGGCATATCAATGGGCGTCGTCATAGTGGAAGCGGGAGAAAAGAGCGGATCTTTGATAACCGCAGATTTTGCTTTGGAGCAAGGTCGCGATGTATATGTAGTACCCGGGTTGATAACGAGCAACAAATGGAAGGGTTCTCACGCGCTCATAAAAAACGGATTGGGCAAATTTGTAACGTCGGTGCGTGATATTTGTGAAGATTTACATATTTTTAGCAAACCCGGCACAAACAAAGGGACTTTAACGCTTGACTTTACGGAGCAAAAGATATATAACCTATTAGAGAAGGAGGCTTTGAGTTTTGATAAACTCAAAGAGATTTCCGGTTTGCCTTTCAGCGAACTGAGTTCTTTATTGACAATGATGGAACTTAAAGGTATTATAGAAAAATTACCGGCAAATAATTATATCATAAAAAACAGGAGTTAATTTTGAAACTGGTTATAATCGAAGGTATAGGAAAGAAACAGACAATCGAAAAATATCTCGGCAAAGGGTATCGGGTATTTGCGACGGGGGGACATATAAGAGACCTTCCCGTACACACTTTGGGTGTTGATGTTTCAAATAACTATAAACCGAACTATGAAATAATAAGAGACAAAAAAGATGTGGTAAAAAAGCTTTTGGAAGAAGCTAAAGAAAGCGACGAAATTTTGCTTGCTACCGACCCCGACCGTGAAGGAGAGGCTATTTCTTGGCACCTTGCCACGGTTCTGGATATTCCCACTTCAAAAAAAGCAAGAATAGTATTCAATGAAATAAGCAAAAAAGCTATTCAGCACGCGCTTGAAAATCCAAGAGAAGTCGATATTAATCTTGTCGATTCTCAACAAGCAAGACGAATTCTCGACCGTCTCGTGGGATATAAAGTTTCTCCGATACTTTGTAAAAAGATTCAGTCCAAGTTGTCCGCAGGGCGTGTTCAGTCGGCTACTTTGCGACTTATAGTCGATCGTGAAAAAGAAATTCGCGCTTTTGTTCCCGAGGAATATTGGCCTTTAAGCGCTTTATTGCAAAATTCCGATAAGGCGCAAGTTAAAGCGACTTTGGTCACCAAGCAGGACAAAAAATTCAAAATATCGTCGCAACAGGAACTTGAAAAAGTATTAAGCGATCTCGACGGCGTACAATTCAAAGTAAAAAGCGTAAATCGCAGCGTTACAAAGGTACATCCGTCCGCGCCTTTTATAACCAGCACAATGCAGCAAGATGCATTGAACAAATTGGGCTTTAATTTACGTTTGACGACCTCGACGGCTCAAACTCTGTACGAAGGCGTCAACATCGAAGGAGAAGGAAAAGTTGCGCTTGTTACCTATATTCGTACGGACTCCACAAGAGTTTCGGATGACGCAATGAGCGAGGCGAGAGATTTTATCAAAAACAAATTCGGAGACAAATACGTTCCCGCAAAACCGAATATCTATTCAAAAAAGAAGAACGCGCAAGATGCCCACGAGGCAATTCGTCCCATAACATTATCACGAACTCCCGAAAGTTTAAGAGGGCTTATCCCGGAAGCGCAATATAAATTATATAAATTGATATATGACAGATTTTTGGCAAGTCAGATGAGCGACGCAACATATAATTCTTTGTCTTGCATAATAGAAGCGGGTGATTACGGCTTTAAGGTCAACGGAAACACTCCGTTATTCGAGGGATATACGGTTGTTTATAAGAATTTCACAGAGGAAAAAGATGAAGAAGAGATATCGGATACTCTTCCCGATTTACAACCCGATGAAATTTTAAAACTTAAAAAATTCAAATACGAACAAAAATTCACAAAGCCGCCTCTGCGCTATACCGAAGCAAGTCTCGTTAAAATGATGGAAGAAAAAGGAATAGGCAGACCCGCTACTTATACGCCAATGGTGACTTTATTGTTCTCGAGAGAGTATACAAAAAGAGAGAAAAAATTCATTGTACCTACCGAACTCGGAGAAAAAGTTTGCGAAATGCTGAATCGTTATTTCCCAGAAATAATGGATATAAAGTTTACCGCCAACATGGAATCGAAATTGGATGAAATAGAAGATGGCGGCAAGATTTGGCAAAATGTCATAGACGATTTTTATAAAGACTTGGTAAAGTCGATAAACGCCGCAAGCAACGATAGTTATACAATGAAATCCGAGCCTCAAAAGACCGATGTCGTTTGCGAAAAATGTGGCGCTCCCATGCTCATAAAAGAAAGTAAATACGGCAAATTTTTGGCTTGCTCTGCTTATCCAAAATGTAAAAACACACTGCCGTTAGACGAAAAAAGCGAAATTGTGAAACCAAAAGATGTAGAAACCAATGAAAAATGCCCCGACTGCGGCAAACCTTTGATTTTGAAAAGCGGCAGATACGGAAATTTTCTTGCTTGCTCGGGTTATCCTAAATGTAAATTTACCAAAAACATCGAAGAAAAGAAAGGAGAATACGGAACTTGTCCTCAATGCGGAAAGCCTTTGAGACTTGTAAAAGGCAAACGTTCGTTCTTCGGCTGTACCGGTTATCCCGAGTGTAATTTCCTTTCCAATTATCCCGTTTCCGATAAAAAATGCCCCGACTGCGGCGCATATATGACTATAAGAAAAGATAAAGCAGGGGAATATTTATTATGTTCGTCCGCGCAGTGCAAACATAAGGAAAGAATGAATGAGGGAGATTGATATAATAGGAGCCGGACTTGCGGGATGTGAAGCGGCATTACGCTTGGCAGACCGCGGTTATAAAATAAACCTGTATGATTGCAAGCCTACACAAATGACCGCCGCTCATAAAAATATCGATTTTGCGGAACTCGTTTGTTCGAATTCTTTGAAAAGCGTCGATCCCGAAACCGCTTCGGGTATGCTTAAAGAAGAATTGAAATTGCTGGATTGCCGTCTGCTGCAAATCGCGGAAAGAAATAAAGTTCCGGCAGGCAGCGCGCTTGCCGTTGACAGAACCGAGTTTTCCGCTTCTGTAACCGAAGAAATCAAGAACCATAAAAACATTAACATAATTTCGTCGCTTGTAGAGGATTGGGACACAGAAAAACATACGATTATTGCTTCGGGTCCATTGACATTGGCACCGCTTTCGGAAGCGATGCAATCAAAATTCGGGGAACCGCTTGCTTTTTACGACGCTATAGCGCCCATAGTGTCTGCGGACAGTCTTGATTACGATTGTTGTTTCTTCGGAGCGCGCTATGACAGGGGCGACAAAGATTACCTTAACTGTCCAATGACCAAAGAGGAATATTCGGACTTTTACAACGCTTTGTTAACAGCGGAAAGAGCCAAACTGAATGATTTCGATATTAAAGTCTTTGAGAGTTGTATGCCCGTGGAAATTATGGCAAAGAGGGGCTTTGATACTTTGAGATTCGGACCCTTGCGTCCCGTGGGCTTATCTCGCGAAGGCGAAAAAAATTATGCGGTATTGCAATTAAGAAAGGAAGATAACTTCGGACAATCCTATAATTTGGTGGGATTTCAGACAAATCTGAAATTTCCCGAACAAAAGAGAGTTTTCGGTATGATTCCCGCGCTGAAAAATGCAGAGTTCCTTCGATATGGACAAATGCACCGCAATACATTTATCAATGCGCCGAAAATTATAAATCGGGATTTTTCTTGCATTAAATTCCCCAAAACTTTTATTGCCGGGCAATTGAGCGGAGTGGAAGGTTATGTCGAAAGTATCGCTTCAGGGCTTTTGGCTGCGGAAAATATCGACCGACAAATACAAAACAAACCGAAAATGATTCTACCTCAAACTACGATTTTGGGAGCCGTTACGCAAAAACTGACGATCGAAACCCAAAAGTTTCAACCTGTCAATGCCAATTTCGGTATTTTGCCTCCTTTTGAAAACAGAATTAAAGATAAAACGAACAAAAAACGCGCCTATTTCGAAAGAGGACTTAAAGATTTAAAGCGATATTTGTCTATTTGATTGCATTATTTTTTTTAATGTTTTATAATTATAAAGAATGATTTCTTATTAAAAAACGGAGAAGTTAAAAATGGAAATAAGAGGGACGACTATAATTGCGGTAAAATCCGGCGGCAAGACAGTAATAGCCGGCGACGGACAAGTAACCGCGGGACAAAATTATGTAATGAAGAGCAACGCCCGAAAAGTACGAAGATTGTATAACGACAAGGTTGTAATAGGCTTTGCCGGTTCCGTTGCCGACGCTTTTACATTAAGCGAAAAATTCGAAGGCATGTTGAATAAATACAGCGGCAATCTTATGAGAAGCGCGGTAGAACTCGCGCAATGCTGGCGAGGAGATAAAGTTTTGAGACAACTCGAAGCCATGATGATAGTTGCCGATGAAAATGAGTTACTCGTACTCGACGGAACGGGCAATGTAATAGAGCCCGAAAACGGTATTGCCGCCATAGGCAGCGGCGGAAACTATGCGTTATCCGCGGCGCGGGCATTAAAAGAACATACCGATATGAGCGCTATGGAAATTGCAAAAGCGGCAATGAAGATCGCTTCCGAGATTTGCATATATACTAACGGAAACATTATTGCGGAGGAGGTTTGATCGAATGGAAATGTCACCCAAACAAATAGTCAACGAACTTGACAGATATATAATAGGTCAAGACGAGGCAAAACGCGCCGTGGCAATAGCGCTTCGAAACAGATACAGAAGGAGTAAATTGCCCGAAGCTATGAGACAGGAAATAACTCCTAAGAATATCATCATGAAAGGTCCCACGGGCGTTGGTAAAACAGAAATTGCCCGCAGACTCGCAAAACTCGTAAAGGCTCCGTTCGTCAAAGTCGAGGCAACAAAATTCACCGAAGTCGGCTATGTCGGAAGAGATGTGGAATCAATGGTGCGAGATCTAGTGGAAGTCTCGGTACGCTTGGTAAAAGAAGAAAAGATGAGCGAAGTCGAAGGTAAATCCAGAGAAATAGCCGAGAAAAAAATCTGCGATGCGCTTTTAGCCGCTAAAAAACGTGAAAATAACGATACTCCGGAAGAAATTTTGCGAGAATCTCTTCTTACGGATATACGTAGCGGAAAACTCGACGAGCATATTTTGGAATTGGAAATAGCCGAGCAACCCAAACCCATGGAAATCATGCCTGGAGTTGGAGCAGAAATAAATCTCGGAAGTATTTTCGGTGATTTTATGCCCAAAAAGAAGAAAAAGCGAAAAATAAGAGTCAAGGACGCTTTGAAATTATTGATCATAGAAGAGAGCGAAAAGCAGATTGACAACGACGCAATCTCATCCGAAGGAATATTGAGAGCCGAAGAACAAGGTATAATTTTTATTGATGAAATAGATAAAATCGCAAGTAAAGGCTCATCTAACGGACCCGATGTTTCACGAGAGGGGGTTCAAAGAGATATTCTTCCCATCGTCGAGGGTTGTACGGTCAATACAAAGTACGGAGCCATAAAGACGGATTTCATATTATTCATTGCCTCCGGCGCATTTCATGTGGCAAGTATGAGCGATTTGATTCCCGAACTTCAGGGAAGATTTCCCATTCGTGTGGAACTCAACAGTCTCACCTATGATGACTTTGTAAAGATTTTGATACAGCCTGAAAATGCGATAACCAAACAATACCAAGCCATGCTTAGGGTAGATAATATCAATCTCGAATTTTCGAGAGACGGAATAGAAGAAATATCCCGAATAGCGGCTTTGGAAAACGAAACGAGCGAAGATATAGGCGCAAGAAGATTATATACCGTCATGGAATCTCTTTTGGATGACGTCAGTTTCAATGCAAGCGGAGACCATCCGTTGATAGATATAACAATAAACAAGTCTTATGTCACAGAACACATGAGCAAGCAAGTAAAAGATTTGGATCTTAAGAAATATATTTTATAAATCGGAGAGCCCATGATAAATATTCCAAAAGGAACAAAGGACGTTTTACCTACAGAAAGTTACAAATGGCAATATGTGGAAAGTAAAGCGCGAGAAATATGTAATCTATATAATGCGAGAGAAATACGAACTCCCGTCTTTGAGCATACGGAATTGTTTTTGCGATCTATAGGGGAAACCACGGATGTGGTCGGCAAAGAAATGTACACTTTCCTCGATAAGGCAGATCGCTCAATAACATTGAAACCCGAGGGCACCGCAGGAGTAGCAAGAAGTTATGTCGAAAACAATTTATCGGATCTTTCTCTTCCGTTGAAATTGTTTTACATCACGCCCGTTTTCAGATATGAAAATCCTCAACACGGACGACTAAGAGAACATCATCAATTCGGAGTCGAATTTTATGGCAGCGGCTCATATATGATGGATTTCGAAGTCATTGCCCTTGCAAGAAATTTTCTTGTGAATTTGGGTGTAAATCAGTTACGTCTTGAAATAAACAGCATAGGTTGCCCTGAATGTCGAAAACAATATAACAGCGCCTTAAAAGAATATCTTTCTTCTCATCTCGAAGAGATGTGTCCTACTTGTCGTGAACGATTCAATAAAAATCCTCTGAGAATTTTGGATTGCAAAAACGATAAATGCAAACAAATAGTGGAAAAAGCGCCTTTGATTTCGGATTATCTTTGCGACGACTGCAAAGAGCATTTTCACGGACTTAAAACCATGCTCGATAAAGTAAGTATAGAGTATAATGTAAATCCGAGAATAGTTCGAGGATTGGATTATTATACAAGAACCGTTTTCGAATTTATTACGACGGCTCTCGGAACTCAAGGCACAATTTGCGGAGGAGGCAGATATGATGGATTGGTGTCTCAAATAGGCGGTGCTCCGACTCCTTGCGTAGGTTTCGGCTTGGGAATAGAGAGATTGTTGATGCTTATGGATTCGCTTGGAATAGAAATTCCGAAAAAATATCCGCAATGCTATGTTGCCGCCATAAAACAAGAATATGCTCTTGACGCTTATTTGTTGGCAAAGGAACTTCGCTCAAACGGAATTTCCGCCGATTTCGATACTATGGGAAAAAGTCTCAAGTCTCAATTGAAATATGCCGACAAAATAGGAGCAGAGTATATTGTTGTTCTCGGAGACGAAGAAATTGCGACAAAAAAAGTTACCGTTAAAAGGATGAAAGACGGAGAAAAACTTTTAATTGATACCGAAAAACTTTCGGAAGTTATAAAACGAGGATTTTAAGATATGGAAGAATTTTTGGGAGATTACAAAAGAACTGTCTATTGCGGAGATGTTACGGAAGCAATGATAGGACAGGAATTAACCGTCATGGGTTGGGTAGCCAAACAACGCAATCTCGGCTCATTGATATTTGCAGACCTCAGAGACAGAGCCGGTATACTTCAAGTTGTATTCGATTCTACGGTTCTTTCGCAAGAGGATTATGCAAAAGCGGAGAGCATACGTACAGAATTTGTTATTGCGGCAAAAGGTAAATTACGAATAAGAGAATCGATAAACGATAAAATAAAGACAGGAAAAGTCGAGTTGTTGGTGGATGAGTTCAAACTTTTATCTCAAGCAAATACAACGCCGTTCTTTATCGGCGATGCGTCTGCAAACGTAAACGAAGCCCTCAAATTGAAATACAGGTATCTCGATTTAAGAAATTCCTCTCTGCAACAGAAACTTATGATACGCTCCAGAGTTGCAAAGTCTATCAGAGATTATCTTACGGAATGCGGTTTCTTGGAAATAGAGACTCCTTTCTTGGGAAGATCCACACCCGAAGGCGCAAGAGACTATCTTGTTCCGAGTCGTGTCCATCCGGGAACTTTTTATGCATTGCCTCAATCGCCGCAACTTTACAAGCAACTTTTGATGATAAGCGGTTTTGACCGATATTTTCAAATAGCGCGCTGTTTCCGTGACGAGGATTTGAGAGCGAATCGTCAACCTGAATTTACGCAAGTCGACCTTGAAATGTCTTTTGTTGACAGCGAAAGAGACGTTATGGATATAGCAGAAGGCATGATTAAAAAGATTTTCTCGGAATATAAAGGTTTGAAACTCGATTATGCTTTTCCCGTAATGACTTATGCCGAGGCTATGGATAGATTCGGTTCCGATAAACCCGATACTCGTTTCGGATTGGAAATAAAAAACATTACCGAGCTTGTAGACGGCTGTGAATTTAAGGCATTTGCGGATAATTGCACAAAAGGAAAGAGCGTAAGAGCAATAAACGCCGAAGGCTTTGCCTCTATGCTTTCAAGAAAAGAAATAGATAGGCTTGTAGAATTGGCTAAAACATATAAAGCCAAAGGGCTCGCTTACGGAATTATGAAAGAAGAAGGCTTTAATTGCAGTTTTGCGAAATTCCTCACCGAAAAACAAATAGATAACATTATAAAAAAGATGAATATCAAAGTCGGAGACGTCTTGTTTGTCTGCGCGGATACCGACGAAACGGTATTTGCGGCACTTGGAGCCTTAAGACTCGCGCTTGCCGAAAAGGGAAACCTCATAGACAAGAACAGATTCGACTTCTTATGGATCGTAGACTTTCCCATGTTCGAATGGGATGAAGAACGCAACAGATATGTCGCAAAACACCATCCTTTCACAAGCCCAAAGACCGAGGATATTCCTTTGATAGCGACGGATCCCGCGGCTGTACGAGCAAAAGCCTATGACCTTGTAATCAATGGAGAAGAAGCAGGCGGCGGCTCAATCAGAATACATTCCAAAGAGTTGCAACAGACGGTATTCAATGCTTTGGGATTCAGTGATGCGGATATCAAAGAGAGATTCGGCTTCTTTGTGGAAGCGTTCAACTATGGTACGCCTCCTCACGGAGGGCTGGCATTCGGTCTCGACAGATTGATAATGCAACTTACGGACACTGACAATATCAAAGATGTCATAGCCTTTCCGAAAGTACAAAATGCTTCGGATCTCATGACCGACGCGCCCAATATTGTCGAAGATAAGCAACTTGACGAATTGGAAATCGCATTGAAAAATGGAAATAATTGAGTGTACCGTACAAAAAATCAAAGGCAAATTCGCATATATCTTGGTTACAAAATCCCAAGAATGCGAAGGCTGCAAAGCATGCGCTTTCGGTAAAGAGGGAACGATTTCCATGCCCGCAATCGACGATATAGGATGTAAGACGGGAGATCGGGTTCTTGTGGAAATGCCGCAAAAAAGAATCAAAGCCGCGCCGATTTATCTTTACGCGATCCCGCTTTTACTTTTATTGGTTGCCGCATTGATAGGAAACATCTTTTCGCAAACAGCCGCTATAATAGCATCTTTGTCAACTTTGATTGTTTCGGTATTAATGATTTGGTTTATAGACAAACGGTATAGAAAAAATAAAGATTTTATGCCGCTTATTATAAAAATAATAAATGTCAATGAAGGAGAAAAATAATGATTGACCTTAAAATTATCAGTCAACAGGATCCAGAGCTTTATGCAAGCATGCGCAAAGAGCTCGAAAGACAACGCAACAATATCGAGCTTATCGCAAGTGAAAACTTTGTAAGCCCGGCAGTTATGGCAGCCGTAGGTTCTCATTTTACCAACAAATATGCCGAAGGCTACAGCGGAAAGCGTTATTATGGCGGATGTACTTATATCGACGAGGTGGAGACCTTGGCAATCGAAAGAGCCAAAAAATTATTCGGTTGCAACTATGCTAATGTTCAGCCTCACAGCGGAGCAAATGCCAATCTCGCTACTTTTGTTGCGTTGCTTAATATAGGAGATACCGTTCTCAGCATGTCTTTGGCTCACGGCGGACATTTGTCTCACGGCAGTCCGGTAAATTTCTCGGGAAAAAATTATAAGATAGTTCCTTATGGACTTAACAATGAAACCGAGACTATCGATTATGACGAAGTGGAAAGACTTGCAAAAGAGCATAAGCCCAAGTTGATATTGGCAGGCGCAAGCGCTTACTCGAGAATTATTGATTTTAAGAGATTCAGAGAGATTGCGGATATGGTGGGCGCTTACTTGATGGTGGATATCGCGCATATTGCAGGACTTGTAATAGCAGGCGAGCATCCCAGTCCTTTCCCTTATGCGCATGTCGTAACTACCACAACTCATAAGACCTTGAGAGGTCCGAGAGGTGGTATGATTTTGAGCAACGACGAAGAAATTGCAACCAAGATAAACAAAGCGATTTTTCCCGGAGTTCAAGGCGGTCCTTTGGAGCATGTAATTGCAGGTAAAGCAATGGCATTCAAAGAGGCTTTAAGTCCCGAATTTAAGGTTTATCAACATCAAGTCGTTCTTAATGCGGCAGCCTTAGCTAAGTCTTTGATGGCGAACGATATCGATTTGGTATCGGGAGGTACGGACAATCATCTTATGCTTGTAAAACTCGTAAAAAATAATATCACGGGTAAGGAACTCGAACATTTGCTTGACGAATGTCGTATAACCGTCAACAAGAATGCAATTCCCAATGATCCCATGTCGCCGTTTGTCACCTCGGGTATACGTGTAGGTACTCCGAGCGTAACGACAAGAGGAATGAAGGAACACGAAATGAAGCAAATAGGCGAGATGATCGCTCAAGTCATAAAGAACAGAGAAAATGCCATAGAGCCCGTTAAACACGAGGTCGAAAACTTGTGCAAACGCTTCCCTTTGTATGAGCATGACGTAAACATTTAATTCACGATATATTCGCTCCAAAAGCCTCGGAATTATAGTTATTCCGAGGCTTTTTCAATACCTTATCGTATGTATGGCGATTTGTTTGAACCTTTCTTGAGGACTTTTTTTAATATCGGAATAAATATAAATTATCTTCTCGGAGTATAATAAATATAAGGCAAAAAATCCTACCGAAACAGTAGGAATTTTCTTGACATTTCATATATACGGTATTATAATTATACATGCAAACAGCGGAGGAGATAATGAAACTTTCTTCGAGAGCAAGATACGGATTGCGAATATGTTTTTTATTGGGATTGAACGAAGGTGAAATCTGTTCTCTCAGCAACTTGGTAAAACAGACGGATCTTAGTCAAAAATATCTCGAACAAATCCTTTCCATGCTCAAAAAAAACGGAATAGTTAACGCAAAGAGAGGCGTAGACGGCGGATATGTTCTTACTCATCCGACAGATAAAATCACTCTTTTGGCTATTTTACGAGCGCTTGAAGACGATTTCGAGATTACGGATTGCGTATCGGATAACTGTTCCGACAAATATTGTCCCAATCGAACGGTATTAAAAAAATTATACGAAACAGTAAACCGTTCTTTGGAATCGACAACGCTTAAAGATATGATAGATGATTGCAGAAAAAACTGCAAATGACAGGAGATAATAAAATGGAGAAAAAAATTTATTTCGATCATTCGGCAACTACACCGGTTGATAAAGAAGTCTTGGAAGAAATGCTCCCGTATTTTACCGAAAAATTCGGCAACGCAAACAGTATGCACATGTTCGGTCAAGAGGGGGCCTATGCCGTAGATACGGCAAGGCGTAAGATCGCTTCCTTGCTCGGCGTCGCGGTAAATGAAATTTATTTTACATCCGGAGGTACGGAAGGAGATAATTGGGCATTGAAAGGCAGCGCCGAAGCCTTCAAAGACAGAGGCAATAAAATCATTATTTCTTCTATAGAACATGCGGCAATGATTTCTACTGCCAAACAACTTGAAAAAGAAGGCTTCGAAGTCGTCTATTTACCTGTCACCGACAAGGGTCTTGTAAAAGAGGAATACCTCGAAAAAGTCATCGATAACAAAACAATTCTTGTCTCGGTAATGCTTGCAAATAATGAAATAGGCACCATACAACCCATTAAAAATCTGGCAAAAATAGCGCATGAGCACGGCGCGCTTTTCCATACCGATGCGGTTCAGGCAATGGGCTCGATTCCCGTAAATATCAAAGATTTGGATGTCGATATGCTTACTTTCTCGGCGCACAAATTCTACGGTCCCAAAGGTATCGGAGTATTATATATTCGCAATGGTGTAAAGCCTGAAAAATTGATTGCAGGCGGACATCAGGAGCGAACCATGCGCGGAGGCACTACAAATGTCCCTTCCGTTATAGGAATGGCGAAGGCGTTGGAAATCGCCATACGAGATATGGATAAAAATTATCAATATGTTAAATCATTACGGGATGAATTTGTCAGACTTGTCGAAAGTAAAATCCCTTATATAGTCTATAACGGAGACAGAGAAAAACGTTTACCGCAGAATGCAAACTTTTCATTTGAATTTATAGAGGGCGAGTCCATTCTGTTACGTTTGGATTTGGCGGGAATTGCTTGTTCGTCGGGATCTGCTTGTTCATCGGGTTCACTCGAACCGTCTCACGTTTTGCTTGCTACGGGACTCCCGATAGAGAAAGCGCATGGCTCTATAAGATTTTCATTTGGCAAACACAACACCATGGATGAGGTAATTTATGCGGCAGATAAACTTACCGAAATAGTTTCGGTATTGAGACAAATGTCGCCATTATTTAAAGAAATAAAAGGAGAAACAAAAAATGTATAATGACAGAGTGGTAAAAGAATTCAGTAATCCTCAAAATGTCGGCGAAATGCCCGATGCAAATGCCGTTGGAACGGTAGGCAATGCTACTTGCGGCGATATAATGAAGATTTATATGAAAATAAACGAGAACGATATAATCGAAGATGTAAGTTTTCAAACTTTCGGATGCGCTGCGGCAATCGCTACTTCTTCCGTAGCGACTTCTATGATTAAAGGAAAAACCGTTAACGAAGCGTTAAAACTTACCAATAAACAGGTAATCGATGAACTCGGTGGACTTCCTCCTCAAAAACTGCACTGCTCGGTTTTGGCGGAAGAGGCAATAAAAGCGGCTATCAATGATTATCTTACCAATTATAAGAATAGCAAAAAATAATAAATAAATACCGTTTGAATGCAGATAATATTTATCGAGGAGGTAAATTCTATGCATTCAAATTGGTTGATTCCCTTGGCTTTGGGAATGGTCGGAGGGGCTTGTTTGGTAAAAATTTGTCCCAAAATCAATACAATTATCGATAATACCACCGAAAAAGCAAAGGAAAAAATGTGTAATTGTTCCGCTCAAAACCAAAGTTCGGACGATGAAAGCGACTATTGATAAGCTAAAACGGCAAAGAAAGCATAAAAATCTTTGCCGTTTTCGTTTATCTCTCAAAAATAGGTAAAAAATGCTGTTCAAATCAATTTAATTGTGCTATAATATACGAAATGAACGGAAATGAACAAATAAATATTTTGGGCATAGATTACGGAGATAAGCGTATAGGTCTTGCAAAAAGCGGTCCTATGGCCATCGCTTTGCCTATCGGAACCTATCAAAGTCAAGGGATGAAAAAAGACGTCGACTATTTCGTTGATCTTATCGAACGGGAAAAATATTCATTGGTGGTAATCGGTTTGCCGTTGAGTATGGACGGCGACGAAGGAGAGCGAGTCACAAAAACCAAAAAATTTGCCTCTGTTCTTCAAAAGGCTTCAAACGTGAATATCGAATTTATCGATGAAAGATTGACTACAGTCGAAGCGCACCGCGTTCTCGATGAGATGGGTATCGATGCTCGTAAACATGAAAAGAATGTAGATACAATCAGCGCTCAAATTATTTTGCAAACATTTCTGAACAAAGTAAATAATTTACATGATTAAACCAGGAGGGTATCAATGGAAAAGAAAGTCAATTTTATTGATGATGAAATCGTAACTTTGTACGATGACCAAGGCAATCCGGTAGACTTTTATGAGATTGCGTTAATTAATTATGAGGATCAATCCTATGCATTATTGCAACCTACCGAAGAGATTGACGGCATAGGCGATGATGAAGCGATAATTTGCCGCATAGAAGAACAAGGTGATGAAGACCTTTTCTTACCTCTCGAAAGCGAAGAACTCATGCAAAACGTCTTTAACGAATATCTTAAAGCGGTAGAAGAGTACGGAGATGAGTGTGATTGCGACGATTGCGACTGTGAAGAGTGCAATTGCGATGACTGCGATTGCGACGATTGTCATGACGAAGAATCCGAGCATGACGAGCATTGCGACTGTGGTTGCAAACATAATAAATAAATTTTGAACAAAAAAAATAAAAGGATTTGAAGTTATTTCAGATCCTTTATTTTTTTTGCTAAATTTTGCCTTATTATATCAGATATAATAAGGCAAAATCATATATATTCATCCTTAAGTTCGGTAACATTTTTCCAAAATCTTTTCGGCAAATGAGTTCGTCGCAAATTGTAGTTTCGGCGTTGTTTGATTTCTATGGTATCATAAAACAACTTCCATAAAGTTTGGAATTTCTTTTCTTCTTCCGTAAATTCGGGAACGATAAATTCATCTACGGGAATTATCTCAGTTCTTTTTTCTATATGAACCAATGCCGCAAAATGATTTTCATCGAAAATAAGAAAGTTTTCATTATAAAATCTATTTTCAAAATGAGAGGCGATCAACGGCAAAACAAAATACTCGGGATTTATAACCGCAATAAGGTTTCCGTTATAATCATTAAATCTTAAAAATTCCATTATATGGTGTTGCTCGCGAGATACGCTTTTTGCAAGGCAAAACATTTTCGAAACTATAGGAGTATTCATATTTTCCGATGCATTTCCTTTGTGAGAAAAACAAAAACGCACAAATTCCAGAATATCAAGTTCGCAACCTTTTTCTCTGCTTAAATAAGCCAAATAAACTATACGATAAATATCTTTCCCGAGTTTTGCCTTAATTGAATATTTGACGCGATGCGCCTTATCTGTGTCAGTTAAAATTTGCCTGTATGGGAGCAGAGTATGTGTGTCATAACTTATGTCCACAGGCGTTTCTTTTTGCTCGAACGCTTCAAAAATACAATTCATAAGCCCGTCAAAAGTAGAATCATATAGATACATTATATTATCTCTTGCCATATGAGTTCTCCTTCATACGATCTATCGCTTCGAAGAAATCAAGTTGATTGCTCGCAGAATTGTTGTTTATCACGCTTTGTCCAACGAGATCTCGCAAAATAACTTTTTCGTTTAAGACAGCCGTCGGATAACTTTTACCGCCTATGGTTATGAAATACTTGGCGCGTTTCAGTACGATCCCCATACGTTTTAGCCCTTCAAACGACAGTCCGTTCTTTCTTGCCGATATAATTCGTTTTGCGCTTGTAACGCCTATTCCGGGGACACGAAGAATATCTTCGTAGTCGGCAGTTTTTAACTCCACAGGGAATCTTTCGAGATTATTGATTGCCCAATTCGATTTCGGGTCGAGATATTCGTTAAAATATTTATTATTTTCGTTCAATAATTCATCTGCTTTGAAATTGTAATATCTAAGCAGCCAATCCGCCTGATAAAGACGATGTTCTCGCAAAAGAGGCGGTTTTGTGTCTATCGCAGGAAGCAATTTGTTTTCAACAACGGGGATATATGCAGAGAAAAACACTCGTTTAAGCCTATATTTTTTATATAAGCCCTCAGTCAATCTCAAAATTTGCAAATCGCTTTCGTCGGTTGCGCCGATTATCATTTGAGTACTTTGTCCCGCGGGAACAAAATGCGGCGCATGTTTATAAAGCGCTATTTCGTTTTTATTCTCTTCGATTCCCGTTTTTATCATATCCATCGGTTTCAAAATAGACTCTTTCGTTTTTTGCGGAGCGAGTAATTTAAGGCTGTTTTCCGTAGGTAATTCTATATTAACGCTCATTCTGTCGGCATAGAACCCCAAAGCCCTATTGATCTCGGGCGCGGCATTGGGAATTGCCTTTACATGAATATAACCGTTAAAACGATATTCTTCTCGCAATATTTTCAATGTCTCGATCATACGTTCGACAGTTTCGTTGGGATTTATATAGACTCCGCTCGAAAGAAACAACCCTTCGATATAATTCCTTCGATAAAAATTTATTGTAAGTTCCGCTATTTCTCGGGGAGTAAAAGTCGCGCGCTCAATATCATTACTGTGACGATTGATGCAATATTTACAATCATAAACACAGTCATTTGACATAAGAATTTTCAACAAAGAAATACATCTGCCATCTCCGGAAAAAGAATGACATATTCCATACGAAACAGTCGAGCCTATCCCGCCTTTGTTGTTTTTTCGATTCACTCCGCTTGAAGTACAAGCAACATCGAACTTTGCGGCAGCTGTCAAAATTTTAAGTTTCTCATATATATCCATAATCTAATTATAGCATAAAAAGGGGACAACACGGCGTCTATTTCAAAGTAAAAATTTGGTAATTTTTATTATGATATCCGTTCCCGATTCTTCTTCATTATATAAGATTTCTATAAACGTTTTAACTCCACTTTATAGCGCAATCTCACTCCGAACGCAAAATCAAAAATCAATCCAAAATTCTTGATTTTTGCATTTTGCTATGCTATACTATAATAGCCAAACAAATCTTACACCCTAAATTGAGGAGTACGGGGTTTTTATTTTCATAAAGATTTATTTCATAATCATAATAGAATTTGGTAAAAATGCAAATTTCAATTATGTGGTTATGGGATATTTCCGTACTGCGTAAGATTTGTTTGGCGACAGTCGGAGTTTGCGTTTTTCGTGCGTTGGCTTCGGCTGGCGCACTTTTTATTTTATGGAGGAAAAAAAACAAATGAGATGTAAACATTGCGGAAGCATTAATTTGCAAATTGTAACCAATCAACAAAGCGGTTATAGTTACGGCAAGGGATTGCTTGGCTCTTTGGTGTTCGGTCCTATCGGAGCGGTTGCAGGAGTCGGAGGTAAAGACAAAAGCACAAAGGAGTATCATTGTATGGCTTGCGGACAGGTTGGCAGTTTCGACTGGATGATTATGGATCCTAAAACGACTGTTGAAATAGATTTTGCAATACAATATAATGAAACAAAAAAATTATTTGACCTTAAACGAAAATATCGCAATATCGAATGGAACAGCCAACAAGTTGCGCAAATGCCGTCTTATGCGCTAACTCCATCATATGGCAGTAGTAATTTTGACATAATCGAAAGTACATTATTCAAATACAATGGAACCGACAAAACTGTAATTATTCCAAACAGCGTTACTGCTATTGGGCAATATGCATTTTCTAACTGTGAAAGTCTTACAAGCATAACGATACCTAATAGCGTTACTGCTATCGGAAATCGGGCATTTAGTGGTTGCAAAAGCCTTACAAAAATTACTATACCAAACAGCGTTACTTCTATCGGGCACGATGCATTTAGTGGTTGCAAAAGTCTTACAAAAATTACTATACCAAACAGTGTCACTTCTATCGGGGACGATGCATTTGCCTACTGCGAAAGTCTTAAAAGCATTAATATACCTAAAAGCGTCACTTCTATCGGAAAATATGCATTTTTCTTTTGCGAAAATCTTACAAGTATTGTAATACCAAACAATGGTATTTATATTGGAGATAGTGCATTTTCATGTTGTAAAAATCTTACGAATTTAACTATACCAAGTAACGTTACTTCTATTAATAGGGAATTAACATCTAATTATATAAATCTTAAAAGCATAACGATACCAAATAATGTTACTTCTATTGAAAATGGAGCGTTTATGTTCCATAACAAACTTACAAATGTTACTATGGCAAACAGTGTCACTTCTATCGGAAATTGGGCATTTAGTGGTTGCGAAAGTCTTGCAAACATTACTATACCAAACAGTGTCACTTCTATCGGTGATTATGCATTTAGTGATTGCGAAAGTCTCACAAGTTTAATTATACCGAATAGCGTTACTTCCATTAATAAAGGAGCATTTTTTCAATGTAAAAATCTCAAAAGTATTACTATTTCGAATAATATTAAATCGATTGAGACAAGTGTATTTTCGGGATGCGCTAATCTTACAAGTATAACTCTACCTGATAGCCTACTTTCTATTGGAAATTCGGCATTTAGTGGATGCGAAAGTCTTACAAACATTACTATACCAAACAGTGTCACTTCTATCGGAAATTGGGCATTTAGTCGTTGCGAAAGTCTTACAAGCATTAATATACCAAACAGTGTCGCTTCTATCGGCGAACACGCATTTTGGAATTGCGAAAAACTTACAAGTATAACTCTACCTGATAGCCTACTTTCTATCGGCGACTACGCATTTAGTGATTGCGAAAGTCTTACAAACATTACTATACCAAACAATGTCGCTTCTATCGGCGACTATGCTTTTGTCGGTTGCCGTCATATCGAAACTTTAAGCGTCGAAGAAGGAAACCCCAATTATTACAGCCAAAACAATTGCATTATAGAAAAAAGCACAAATAAAATGATATGCACCCCAAAAGTTAGACACTTTAGGAGGTGCATATTTTTATGGGAAGAAAGAAGAAAATTAACACAAAG